>NZ_JBVHLU010000051.1:0-78664 GCF_055558835.1 Embleya sp. NPDC025285 | reverse complement strand
GTGTGCAGGCCCCCCAGGGCCTGCACACCACACCGCAGATACGCGCCGGGGCATAAGCACAGCCACGCCGCCAGGCGTGTCCGCTTTCGCCTTTGCCTTTGACTTTGCTTTTGACTTTGACTTACCTTCCTTCCCTCTCCTTCCTTTTCCTTCTCTCACTTGGGTTTCCATCCACTCTCACCTCCTCTGATCTGACTCTGAGATCTCATCCGAGACCACCCACTCTCTGAGGCACGAAGGGAGTGGGTGGTCTCGAATGAGATCGAAGAAAAAGGCAGGTCAGAGGAGGTGAGAGTGGATGGATCGAGATCACCCGAAGATCACTCGAAGATCGCCCTGAGATCACTCTCGCGGGGCGTCCCCCGCCCGCGAGAGCCGGCCGCTCCTCTCTCCTCCGAAAGGGGTTTCGGCGACGCAGGGGACTTTCTCGGAAACGCCTCGCCGCCGGGCCTGTCACGGTGCCCTCGTGGGGTTTTTCAAGGCCGTCCTCGCCGTTTCGGCAATGGCCGTCATGCGGTTTTCGGATCGCCCGGTTCGGGAGGGGCGGAGCGTGCGCGCGAGATCGCGCGCGGGCACGACCAGGACGCCGTCGACGTGAAACCCCCCGCGCCGGACGAGGGCGCCGTGGACGGCGATGACGGGGACCACCTCCACGGGGCCGACGCCCGCGCGACGGGAGAGCTCGGCGGCCACGCGCGCGGCGATCCATCGCGTGGTGGCCAGGGTTCGCTCGTGGTTCACGTCGCCGCACCACAGGGTGCCCTTGCGCACGTGGACGCGGGCGTCACGGCGCCAGCGTTTGGTGTCCACCGCCCAGGTGTGGGTGCGCGTGCAGACCAGGTGGTCGACGTTCGCGCGGCTGTGGGGAACGGCGAGGTCGTGCAGGACGACAGCGCCCGACCGCTCCAAGGGTTCAGGTGTCGCGCGGTCTCGCGTTCGCCGCGCGCGCCGACGCGCCACGCGGTTTCCGCACGCGCGGGACGAGCGGTGCGAACGAGGTGCGCGAGGACGATCGCGACCGCGAGCACAATCCCCACGACGGCGCCGAGTCGGCGCGCGAGGAGGATGCCCGCGGCTGCGGCGAACAGCACGACCAGCGGCAGCAGTCGCAGCGCGCGCACCACGCGCGCACGGCGACGTCGGCGGTACTCGGCCTGTGCGGAGGCGCCCGCTCCGGCCGCGGTCATCGGATCGGGGAGAGCGCGTGCACGGTGGTGGCGCCGCGTCGGTCGGTGAGCACGATCGCCCGCCCGTCGACGATCGCCCAGGGGGTCGCGGCGCGCGCGGGCAGCTCCTCGATGCCGCGCTGCGGACGCAGTGCCGCCGCCGCCTCGCCGCGGGTTCCGTAGGCGAGTCCGCCGGTGATCGAGCGGGCGGTGAAACCCCAACCCGAGGTGACCGCGCCGCCGGTCATGTCGATGACGACGGGACCGTACGCGGCGATCGGGCCGCCCGGGTACAGCCACCGCGCGTGGGCGAACTCGGCGGCGGGTGCGTCGGCTCGCGCGCGCACGCCGCCGGTCGTGGCGTCGTGGACGACCAGGGTTTCGCCGGCGTCCGCAAAACCGCTCCACAGCGCGGCGACGACGCCGTGTCCGGCGCCGACGATCCGCACCATCCGGGCGCCGGAACGCGGGGCGGCGGGGGTGACGTCCCAGGCGACTTGGTCGCCGGCGTGCAGGGTCCACGGTCCGACCGTGCGGGCCGACACGGCGAGCGCGGTGTCGGCGGCCATCGCGACCGCTCCTGCGGGCAGCGGCAGCGGGTCCAGGGCGGCGCCGCGCACGGCGGCTGCGGTGCCGTCGGGGTAGCCGACCAGGGGCACGGATCCCGCGTAGGTCACCTGCGCGCCGGACGGCAGCGGGACCCGCTGCGGCCGGGGTGCGGTGGTGGTGTCGGCCGGCCACAGCAGCAGCGCGTCGGCGGTGCGGATCGCGATCACGCGGCGGGCCCCGTCGCGTGTCAGGTGCACGCCGCCGTGGCCGGCCGGGAGGGTTTCGCCGATCCAGCGCGGGGCGCCGGTGGCCGGGTCCAGGACTGTCGGGCGGTGGTCGGGCGTGATCGCCGCGAGCACGGTGTCGTCGGCGGCGAGGGTGGGGGTTTCGGTGTCGGGGGTGGCGATCGCGGCGGACCATGCGGAGGTGGTGCTCCAGCCGGCGGGCACGGCCAGTTTCAACGGGGTGACCCCGGCGGCGGGTGCGGTGCGTGCGGCGGTTTCGCGGTGTGGTGTGGGCCACAGTGCGATGGCCGCGCCCGCGACGGCGCCGATGGTCACCGTGGCCACGGCCGCGCGGCGCACGCGCGGGCGGGGGCGCTTCCTCGGCCGCGCGGGCAACTCCCGCACGGTCGCGGCGACGTCCTCGAAGGGCGGCTCGGCGACGTCGGCCAGGGGCGTCGCCGAGTCGGGTGCCGGCGGCGCGCACTTCGGGGCGGACGTGGGGGGTGGCGGGGTCTGCGACAGCAGGAGGACGTCGCCCTCGGGGGGTACGACGAGTTCGGTGCGGCTGCCGTCGCGGTCGTGGCCGACGGCCCGCACCGGGCGCGCGTGCAGCACGGCCTGGGCGCGGACTTCCAGCAGCGCGGCCACGTACGGGTCGCCGCCCTCGGGGACGGCGACGGGGTCGCCGTCGATGGTGGCGCCGCCGTCCACGATGCGGATCTCGTACACGGGGGAATCGGGCACCGACGCGGGGTCGACCGGGGCGGTGGGGGATTTCGACACGAGTCTCCTTCAAGTGTTCCCGGCCGCGCGCACGTGGGCGGGGACGCGGACGCGGGCGGGGTGGTCGAACGTGTCGGCGGCCAGGCGCGCGAGCGCGTCCAGGGCGCGACCTGCGGCGGTGCCCATGCGCAGTCCGCCGTCGTCGCCGTCGAGCAGCGTGGTGGCGTCGATCAGACGTTGGGCGTGCGGGCGGGCCCGCTCCAACAGGGCGTCGGCGACGGGAGGGGGCAGCGGCGCGAGGGGCCAGCGCAGGACCCAGCCGACCGCGACGAGCGGCGGCGTGGTGTCCTCCTGGGCCCAGTACGCGGTCAGCGTCGCGGTGTGCAGGTGGAGCACGAGGTGGCACGGTCGCGGTCCCGGATCCTCGGGTCGCCGGTGCCACAGTCCCGCCGGGTCGCACGGCTGGACGCGTACGACCCGGCGGGGGTGTGGAGACTCCTCACGCACGCGGTGTGCTCTCCTGGGTCTCCGCGACGGCGGCGCGCAGTTCGTCGGGGACGGGGCCGCGTCGGGGGACGTCGCGTCCCTGGGCGCGGGCGGTTTCGCGGATCGCCTTGTCGGGGCTGGTGGATCGGCTTCGGGATTTGCCCGACGGCCGCGCGGAGGGGACGCGGCCCTTGCGGCGGGCGGCGTCGATGAAGGGCGCCAGCGCGGCGTCGAGGCGGTCGCGGTTGGCCGGTCCGAGGTCGATCTCGTAGGTGACGCCGCGATACATGAATTCGTCGGTCTCGACGCCGTCGGTGCTCTCGTCGAGGTCGTCGTAGCGGATGACGCGCTCGCCCATGGCGAAACTCCTCAAGGGTCGGTTCGGGGTGTGGTCGTCCCGGGTGCCGTGCGCGGCGCCCGGGAGGTGCGGGGGAGTTCGGTTCCGGTTCACCCGCCGCGCGGGAAGTACGGCGGGGACCAGCCGACGTAGTGGGCGCGCCAGCGGGTCTCGAAGTCGGACATCGGGGCGATGTCGATGTGGCCGGGCCGGTCGATGTCGTTGCTGGCCGCGCGGCCGCCGCCGACGTAGATCGCGACGTGTCCCGCGCGCGAGGACGTCTCCCAGAACACCAGCGCGCCCGGCGGTGGCGAGCGGTCGCCGTCGTGGCGCATGTGGGCGGGCATCCGCCGGTAGTGGTCGATGGCGTAGTCGGTGCCGCTGGAATGCCAGCCGTAGGCGATCGCCACGAACGCCAAACAACGGCGATACCAGTGGGCCGGGCCGTCGACCTGGGCCTGCGCCCACGCGATCGCGTCCGCGGCCGCGCGCGGATTGCGGACCTCGGGAGGCCAGTGGGCCGGGCCGTCGGCGAAGGGGGCGCCCGCCTCGGATCCGTCGGCCGGGCGCGGGCACGGGTCGACGCCGTAGGGGTCGACGCGGTCGGGGTCGATCGGGGTGTCGTCGCGCAGCATGGAATCGCGCCCGACGGCAGGGGTGATGCCGGCGCGGTCGAGATCGATGCCGGCCTCCGCCGCGAGCCGGCGCGCCGCGGCCAGGTGCCCGGTGTACAGGGTGGGGAAGTTGGACTGCTGCACGGCCTGCGCGGCGGCGCCCGGTTCCATGGACTGCCACCCGGCGATCTCGACCAGTCCCGGCGGCGAGGGGGGCTGCGGGCCGCCGAAGAAGGCGTTGGTCGCGTAGAGGGGGTCCATGAGTTGGGCCGGGGTTCCCCACCCGTTGGAGGGCGTCTGTTGAAACAGGCCGACGCTGTCGCCCATGCCGTGGTCCAGGTTCAACAGGGTCGATTCCTGCAGCGCGGTGATCAGCGCGATCAACGTGGCGTGCCCGGGCAGCGCCCGCCCGACGGCGACTCGGTCGATGGTCTTGGCGTTGGCGAGTTGTTGGGCGTGGATGCCCTGGTCGGCGGAGACGGCGCCCGCGCCGGCGGTGAGTTCGGGTTGGCCGGGGCCGGCCCCGCACAACTCGCTCGCGCCGGCGGTGGAGGCGCCGAGGATCGCGCCGATCGCGGTGACGACCAGGACCACGGCGAGCAGGATGCACGCGACGATGACGGCGCCCTTGAGGAGGAGTTTGCGGGCGGCCCACATCGCGAGCCGGCGCGCGGCCTCGCGTCCGATCTCGCGTGCGGCCACCGGCTAGACCCCCAGGACGCGCGAGACCAGCCATCCGCCCGGCCCGGCGACGAGTTCGACCTGCACGGTGCGGGTCTCGACCTGGTGGCCGTCGGTGGCGTCGACGTCGATGCGGGCGACGACCTGGCGCCACACCCGCACCGGGGAGTCGCCGGGCAGGCCCGGGGCGGCCGGGCCCACGCTCGCGCCGGTGACGCGGGCGACGCCGCCCGCGGAGACCAGCCGGTCCCAGGCGGGGTCGGCGTACGCGGCGAGGTTCGCGCTCAGCGTGGGGGTGGCCCAGGGGGCGGCGCGGTCGACGGCGGCCTCGTGGGTCTGGTCGGCGACCGGGTCGCGGGTGAGGTAGGCGCGGGTCCACGCCTCCGCGGTGCCCTCGGCGCCGGTGCGGTCCACGCGCGCCGGCGTCGAGGGCACCGCGCTCGGTGCGGTCGCGGCGGGGCCGGCCAGCGGGGCGGTGTCGGAGCGGGCGGGGGAGGGGGTGGTGAGGGCCGCCGGGCGGGCGGGGTCGGCCTGCCACCAGGTGTGGGCCAGGACCGACGATCCGCCGACGATCACCGCGAGGGCGAACAGGGCCACGAACACGCGCTGCGGCCCGGCCGCCTCGCGTTGTTCGGCCGCCCATCGGGCGCGGGCGCGGCGGTCGCGCGCCCGGTGTTCGCGGCGGGCGCGGCGCCGGTCGCGCCAGGGTCCGTGTCGGGCCTCGTCGGGGTAGTCGTAGCCCGGTCGCAGAGCCTGGCGCAGACCGTACGTCGACTGCGGGGCGGGGTCGGGGTGTTCGTCGTCCCACGCGTGCGGATCGTCCGGGTCGGGGCCGGGCCTGCGGGTCACGACCGGCGCCCCGGGGTGGGCGCGGGGGCCTTGGCCCGTGCGCGGCCGCGGCGCGCGGCGGGCGGGCCTGCGGGGGTGGGGCGGGTGGTGGTGCTCGATACGACCTCGCCGCGGATGACGCGCGGGCGCACGGTGCCGGCCGGGGGCACGGTGCGGAACCCGCCGGAGGTGGGGATCGCGCCGTGTTCGGGGCGCAGCACCGCCGATCCGCGGGTGATCGCGGACGGCCCGGGGGCCGCCGGGGCGGTGGGGGCCAGGCTGCCCGGGGGCAGGGCCCGTCGCTGGGGCGCGGGCGGCGCGGCGATGGACCGGCCCTGCATGGGCACCGTGGAGGAGCCGGTCCGGCCGGCTCCCAGCGCGATCGGGGAGCGCGCGGGCGGCAGCGCCCCGGCGGCGGCCGGCGCCGGGGCGATGCCCGCGGGCCCGCCGCCTCCGCCCAGGGCGGGGGCCCCGCTGCCGGGCCGGCGCCCGCCGCCGGGGCCGCCGAAGCGTCGGATCCGCCCGCCGGGATTCCCGGGGCCGGCCGCGCTCGCGGGGCCGGCCCCGCGGGGCATGTTCGGGGGGCCGTGCGGCGGCCTCCACTGCGCGACGTTCTTGGTGAAGTTGAACCCGGCCTTGCCCAGGCCCTTCGCGGCGCCGGCGGCCATCTTGGTGCCCTTGGCCATCATGAACCCGGTCATCAGCATCCCCGGGCCGCCGACCCCGGAGGAACCGACGATGCCTTCGAGGGATTTGCGGAACTTCATCGCCATCACGATGGCGCCGCAGGAGATCCCGATCGAGGGCAGCCATCCCTGCTCCGGCATCAGGTTCGTCGCCGCGGTGTTGACGATCAACACGCCGCCGAGCGTCATCGTGACGATGCCCGATTGCAAAGTCATCCCGAGGAGTTCGTCGAACCAGCGCACGCCCCACTGGCGGGTGCGGCCGGGGATCATCCACATGCAGGAGAACACGCTGCCGGCGATCAGCAGCATCAGGGCGCCGATCAGGCTGGCGATCGACGCGAACGCCAACACGATCGCCAACAGCCCGAACAGGACGATCGCCACCAGCGAGAGGATGGTGACCTTCATGCGGCCGTCGGGGCGGTGACCCTGCCGCCAGCGCATGCCCTCCTCGCCGACCTCCTTCTCGCTGACCTCCATGTGCAGCCACTGCTCGCGCTTGTCGCGGTCGGTGCCCTGGTCCAGCAGTCCCTTGCCGTACTTCTCGCACGCGGCGAGCGAACCGAACTCGGCGACGCACCACGGCGTGAGGACGTAGGCCCGCCACACCGCGTCCGCGGCCTTTCGCGGCATGTCCTTGCGGGGGTCGCCGGTCATCGCGGGCGGTTCGAGACGGATCGGCTCGGCCGAGCCGTCGCCGATCCCGGACGCGGTCGCGCTCATCGCCACGTCCGCGCCGAACGTGCGGGCGTTGTCGATGCCCTGGGTCCACACCTGCGGCGACGTCAGCAGCGAGATCGACACGATGGTCGACACCGCCACCCACGCGAGTTGCCCCAGCTCCGACCCGCCGCCGCGGCGGGCGTAGGCGACCAGCCCGCCGAAGGCGATCCCCACCGGCAACAGGGTGGGCATCAACAGCCCGGCGGCGCCCTTGATCGCGCCCTCGATCGGCGGCATCAGGCCCGGGATGCTGGTGGCCTGGAACACCCACTGGATGACGCAGACCACGGCCGCGCCGATGGTGACGATCAACGACATGCACGCGTCCGGAATCACCCGGCCCATGCCGTCGCCGAACTCGCGCCACCCGATCTGCACGTCCAGCACGTACAGGTTCGCGTTGCTGTAGGACTCATAGAAGGTGCCCTGCCCGGCCGGGCGGGGCGGGGTGGGGATCAGGTCGCCGATGCCGCCCGGGTCCGGAAGGGGCTGGCCGTGGGCGGTGCCCGCGCACACCATCAGCGTGGTCAGCGCGGCCATCAACGGGATCAGCGCGGTCCGCGCGCGCATGCGGGGGATCGACACGCTCAGCCGCCCGTCAACGCCGCGACCGCCGGCGCCGACCCGGCGCCGGCGGTGCGGCCGACGTCGGTGTACTGGTCGATCGCCCACCGCTCGCCCTCGCGCACCACGCGCAGGCTCTTGTACGCGGCGATCGGCGCCCGGCCGGGGAAGGTGACGTCGTAGCGCACGCCGACCGCCCATCCGTGCGGGTGTCGCCCGTACGCGGGCACCGGCAGCGGCGTCTCCGTCCGCAGCGGGCCGATCCGCGCGTCGTCGGGCGAGGCGGACTCGGGCCCGGTGTGGCCCCGGACGCACTTCTCGACCGAGTCGCCGAACCGGCCGCCGATGGTCTGGGCCGCGCACACCGCCTGCCAGTTCCTGTCGAGGATCGCCCGGGTGTAGTCGCGGGCGACGGCCTGGACCTGGGCGCCGGTGTCGGGGGCCTTGACGGTGTCGGCGCGCTCCCCGTGCACGTGGACGCAGCCGCTCGCCCCGACGGCGAGCACGGCCAGCGCGAGCAGCGCGGGGGATCCGAGCGGGGTGGTCCTCATGCACTGGCCTCCGCCGGGATCGCGCCCGCGGGTGCGGGCTCCGGCCGGTCGGGGATCTCGGGTTCGCCCGCGTCGGGGGTGGTCGAGAGCATCGCGGCGAGTTCGGGGCTGGGGATGTCGATCTGCACGGTCGCGAGCCTGAATTTGTCGTCGCGCATGATGCAGTGGCCGTGCCGGACCTCGCCGGTGGGGCCGATCCCGATCGCCCGCAGCAGCGCGCGGGTGTTCGCGTCGACCGGCATGTCCAGCAGCCGCGCGACCGCGTCCTGTTGGGTCTCGCTGGTGAGCTGGAACGCGTACAAGGTGGTGATCTGCTCGATCAGGCCATGGAGTTCGACGACGCTGTCCGGGTCCTGGGTGTCGAAGACCATCGCCTGGCGCAGCGCGCGGCCCACCCGGGCGATGTACTGGAGGAACGTGCGGCCCTGGGCGGTGGCGGTGAGCACGTGCACCTCGGGCACGGCGACGACCTTGCGCAGCGCGCGCAGGTCCTTGCGGCCGGCGGTGATCACCGCGTAGGCGATCAGGCTCTGCATCAGCGCGTAGGACAGGCGGTGGGTGACCTCCCAGTCCTCGCGGGCGGTCCCGGCCTGGGGCAGCGTCATCCCCGGGACCTGGATCAGCCACAGGCCCGGGGTGGGTTCCAGCAGCGTGGCCCCCTCGGCGGGCCGGCCCATCACCGGGGCGCCCAGCGCGGTCGCCGCCAGGTCGCCCAAGGCCGCGCCGCACGCGCGCGCGAGGTCGTCGGCGGAGCCGCGCAGTTCCTCCAGCACCCGCCAGGTCGCCGGCTCCGGCATGCCGGAGACGACGTTGACGGCGGCCTGGATCGCGGTCTCGGCGCCGCGGGCGCGCAGGTGCGGCGGCAGCAGCATGTGCAGTTGCGCGGTGACCTCCATCTGCGCTGGCCCGGCCTGGAGCATGCGGAACAGGTCCAGGACCCCGGCGTGCTGGGTGTCGGGCTCCACGACGTGCGCGGGCAGCCCGAAGTGCCTCCCCGCCTCGACGAGTCCGCCCAGGTCGCCCTTGAAGTCCAGCGCGAGGACCATCGCCCCGCGGAAGGCGGCGTTGAGCAGCTCCAGCATCATCAAGGTGGTCTTGCCGCGTCCGGACCGGCCGATGATCGCCGTCGTGGTGGCGTCCCCGCGATCGGAGCCGGCGGTGAGGTCGTGGCGCACCAGTCCGGGCGTGGATCCGGTGAGCACGCCGACCACCGGGCCGTGGTCGTCGCCGACCTGGGCCCCGCCCCAGAACCAGCTCCCCGCGAGGGCGTCGGCGGTGCGCACGTGCCCGAGGTCCATCACGCGGGTGCGGTCGCCGGGCTGGGCCTCCAGCCACAGATCGCGCTGTTCCTCCTCGCCGACCACGACCTCGATCCCGCACCCGCCGAAGTGCGCGATGGTGGCGTCGACGCGGGCCCGCAGGTCCTCGAGTCCGACGTCGGAGGTCACCACCAGGCGGGGGTGGTCGACCACGAGGGTGACGTCGTCCCGGCGCATCGCGCGGGACAACTCCGCCATCGTGTCCTCGGTCTCCTCGATCTCCCGGCTCGTCTCGCCCGCGGACTGCCGCCCCGCGCTGTGGCGTTGTTCCTTGGCGAGCTTGCGGGCGCCGTCGACGAGCTTGTGCGCCTCGCGCCGCTCCATCACGCGAAACCGCAGGCTCGCCTCTGGGCAGACCGGCCACACGCCCGCGTCGAAGTCCTCGTCCCAGCCGTCGACGAAGTCGGGGGCGTAGGTAATCTCGCTGAGCACGCGCAGCCATTCGCCGGCGCCCGGCGACTGCATCTCCTCGGGAAAGGCGGTCATCGCCAGGACCGACACCCAGGCGGCGACGCCGCCCTCGGCGTCCATCACCCGCACGTGGTCCGGGTAGGGCACCACCCGGCCGCGGGTGAGCTGCGCGAGCCGGGCCCCGGTGACCTGCCCGGCGCCGTCGGCTGGCGGGGGCACGCTGCGGTGCTGTTCGCGGGCGATCGACCACGCCAGCAGGTCCACCCCTGCCGGTGCCGCCCGCCAGGGCGTGGCCTCCAGGGTGCGCAGCAATCGGCGCGCGAGCGCGTCGTAGCGGGCCATCTCCCGGTCCGACACCTGGCCCGACGCCAGCCCGGTCATCCCCTGCACGCCGGCCCGCACCTGGGCCGCCGCAGGCCCCATGCGGTCCGCGATCCGCACCCCGAGCAGCAGGTGGCGCCCGGGAAGGGCCAGTTCACGCACTCGACGAACCCACAGGTCGGCCCAGGCCGGGCCGTCGCCGGCGGTGAACATCGCGCTCGCCTCGGCCGCGTAGTCGTCCGGGGAGATCGGCGCCCACAGGATCCGCAGGTGGCAGTCGTACTTGGCGAGGGCTCGGGCCAACGCGGACGCGGCCTGGTCGTGTTCGGCGTCGCGCGCGGGCTCCGACATCAGGTCGGTGTTGCTGGCCTGGAGCACGTACCACGCCTCCACCGCGCGGTCGGTGACGATCAGCCCGTCCGCGATCGCCTGATAACGCGGCGGCGGCAGCGAGCGCTCCGGACCGACCCCGACCAGGTTCCCCAGCGCCCGCAACACCTTCACGCCGTCGTCCTCTCGCGCCGGGCACCCGCGCGGCGACGGGCCCGATCCATCCGGTCCGACCCCACCAGCCGCGCCCGGTGCGACCACGCCCACGACAACCCGGCGGCGGGCTCGGGTTCGGTCTCCCCCACGCGCCACCGCTCCGCCCAGTCCGTCGACGGCGCGAGAGCCGCCAGGCGTTCCAGACGCACCGCGGATCGCGCCCGCCAGGACAGCAACTCGCCCCGCCGGGCGAGGCGTCGTCCACCCAGCACCACCGGCCGGTGCCCCACCGTCAGGTACCGCACGGCCAGGCTCCAGCAGGTGATGTTGCGGCGCCGGTCCACCCGCGAGGACCTGCGCGCCCCCAACACGGTGACCAGGCCCGGCGGCAGGACGTACACGCTGAACGTGGACGGCGAGGGCAGGCCCAGCAGCAGGAACACCGCCCCGACCCACACGGACACCGACACGATGCCCAGGAACAGGGTGCGGCGTGGCACCCCTTCGCCCAGGTCCAGGCCCAGCAGTTCGTGCTGGCGCGGCTCCAGGTCGAAATGCCGCGTCAGCGTGTGCCCGGTGCGCATCAGGCCCCGCCCAGGACCATCTGCCACGCGCTCTTGAACATCGCGGTGGCCTGGTCGGGCGTGTAGATCAAACCCGCCACGAAGATCCCGGCGATCGTGGACGTCACCAGCGTGCCCCAGTCGCTCTTGGCGTAGGCGAGCACCGCGCGCGTGACCATGACCAGCACGAACAGGTTCCCGGCCGCCGCCAGACCCCACTTCGTCAAATCCGCGCCGGTGCCCAACGCCAACGCGTGCGGGGCCTCGACCAGTGTCGTTGCGATGTCCATGCGACTTCTCCTCACCCGTCCCCGCCGTGCACCGACGCGACCTGCCAGCGTTGCGCCGCCGACGACGACACCCGGGTCACCGAGACCCGATAGACCTGTTCCAGCGCGGCGCCACCGATGCGCCACACCACCACCGCCGTTCCGGTGCGGGTCTCGCCCTCGCTGGCGTCCACCGACCAGGACCGCAGCGCCTCGAACGCGATGCCCTCGGGCAGCGGCGGGATCAACGCGCCCGGCGCGGCCATCGCCGCGACGTCGCCGCGCGCGGCCAGCGCCACGAAGAACGTCCGCACCGTCTCGGTCGTCGCCGCGCCCAGCGCCGCGTCCACCGGCCTGGCCGCGAGCGCGGGCACACCGGCCGCCGGGCCCGCGAGTCCGAGCAGCCCGGGGGCGCCGCTGACCACGACCCGGCCCCCCGACTGGTGGACCGGCACCTCCAGGCCGAACCAGCGGGCGAGCGGGGCGACGCCGGGCGCGGGCGGGGTCTCCACCAGCACGTCCACCCGCACCCGGGCACGGTCGGCCCCGGTCGGTGTGACCGTGCCCGCCACCGCGTCGACCGCGTTCTGCCGGCCCATCCGGGTCCAGCCCTGGGCCGGGTCGGCACCGGCGGGCATGTCCACCGCCAGCGCCTGTTCGCGGTCCTGGGGCCGGGTCCCGTCCCACGTCAGGTAGGCCCGCGCCCACCGCGCTGCCACCGCCTGCGCCGCGTCGACCGGAAAGGCCGGCGCCTGCGGCGCGGCCACCGGCGCGGGCGGGGCGGGCTGGTGGTTCGGCGCGATCCACGACCGCACCCCGGTCACCGCGGCGAGGCCGACCACGCCCCACACCAGGCCGCGTCCGGCCCGCCGCAGCCATCGGGTCCGGTCGTCCTCCTCGGCCACCGTCCACGGCGTGCCCGCCGAAGCCGGCGGTTGGGGGGCGCGTTCGGCCGGCGGGGTGCGGCTCGCCTGCACCCACCGGTTCTCCGATGCCGCCCCCACCGCCGCGATGTCCGGCTCGGTCGGTGCGGGAAGCCCGACCAGGGCCCTCAGCCCGCGCTTCAGCGTCGTCGATCCCATGCGCGGCTCGCCCTCCCTCACCGACACAGCCGGTCGATAGCCGCAACGACCGCGCGCGGGCGAAGACACCGGGGCCCGAACAAGTGTGATCGTCCGGCCGGCCCCGCGATCACAACACAACGGACAGCGGTCACGCCACCCGTCCGACCTGCGGCAGTGACCCACGCGCCACCCCGCGCGTTACGCACCACAGGACCGCCACCCGGACGGCGGCCCCCGAGGAGGCAGTTGTGCGCGTCCCCCGCCTGGCCGGCGTCCTGGTGCTGTGCGCCGTGGCCGGATGCACCCACCAACCGGCGGGCACCGACGACCGGCCCAGGGCCCTGGACCCGGGCCTCGTCGCGGCCGCCGTCCCCCTCCCGCCCGCCGTCCCCCTCCCGCCCGCCGGCGCCCCCTGGGCGCCGCTCCCGCCCGTGCCGGGCGCACCGGATCCCACCGCCGAGGCGCCCACTGTCCCCGACGCCGGCGCGTCACCCTCTCCCGGAGCGGAGCCCGAACCCTCCGATCCCGACCGCGGGGAGGCCGGCGGCGACCCGGCGCGCACCGCGCCCGGCGGCCGAATCCCGGACGACGGCCGGGACTTCGTCGCTCCGCCGGTCCGCCGCGACACCGGCGAACGGGGGCGGGTGCACAGCGACGATTCCTCGCCGCAGCGCGCGGAGCCCCCACGCTCGCGGGAGCAGCCCAAGAAGACGAAGGAACCGGTAAGGATCCCGCAACCGCCCCCGATCGACCCGAAGATCATCTGCGATTTCGGCGAACAGGTCTGGGAGCCGAACTCGCCGCAGCAGAAGTCGTGCCGGTCGGTGTATGGCTAACGACGTCTTCGGGCCATCGTGCCGAGCACTCCAGCTACTCGCCCCTGAAAAACGGTTTTCGCAGGTGAGGAGCAAGGCCGACGTCGCGGCACTCCAGGCCATCGTCACCGGCGCCACAACACCCACCGACAGCCCCTCAACTCGTTCCTGACGCAGGTGCCGATCGTGCAGCCCCAGGAAGCGATCCACGGCGCACCCGGATCGACACCCGGACCCAAGCGCTTTACTGCGGTCAACACATCTCCGACCGACGGCTGCCGTCACGGCATCACCCCGAGACGCCTACCCCTGGCTCTGTCGGTGACAAGTGACCGCAGGTGTCGATGAGTTGTAACCGCGCCTCGATGGGCGGGGAAGTGGTATCGATGAGTTTGGGCACCAGTGGTGGGCTTGCGGTGGGAGCATCAGGAGTGCTCTTCGCCGCGAGGGGGCGCCGATGCCGTCACCGTCCAAGGTCGAGCTGTACGCGGCCATCCGGCGCGATTCCCGGGCCGGGATGACCGGTCGCGCCCTCGAGCACAAGTACGGGGTGGGACGGCGCACCGTCGCGAAGGCGCTGGCGTCCGCGTGGCCTGAGCCGCGCAAGAAGCTGCCGCCTCGCAGAACCCGGTTGGACGTGGCCCCGTCCAGGCCGGCGAACCCACCGCCGCAACCTATCGTTTGAGTTCTCAGCCAAGTTCTGCCGCACGGCCGCCGCTCTCGTTCCTCCGAAGGTCGAGCTGCTGGATCGTGGGCAGGAAGTTTCCGAAGTGATCGAGGCCGGGGGAGTGGCCGGAGTCGGGCTGGCGGCGAGAGTATTCGGGCTTGGGAGCCAACAGTGCCGGGAGTAGGCCCTTGACGGCTACGAGGCCGGCAGGGTTGCGGCGAAACTCGGCTTCCGTTGGGGAAACCAGTCTATTGGCGCCAGATTTCAGCATGCCTCCCAAGACAGGGTCGTGGGGTTTTCCCATGAGCAGTCCGCGGATCTGGTCGGGGAACGTGTATCGATCCGCGTTCAGGACACGTACGACGTCGTCGAGCGGCATGCCGCGATACCGGGAGGCGTGATCGTGGGCGGCCAGCAGCACACCGGTGTGCATGGCCTTTACCGCGGCGGGGTTCCTCCATTCCTCGGGGGTGTGCCGATATAGCTCTGGGGCGACCGCGGTGTCTTCTTGGGGCCCGTCCGGGGTGATCTTCTTGATGGTCGCCCGCGGCCCTGGGGTCAGTCCCTCCCACAGGCAGACCGCCGGGTTCGACAGGAAGGTGAGGTTGGGGTCGTCGGGCATGTGCTGCCCCAAGCCGACCGGTTCGCCCACGAGGTGGAAGAGATGGCCCTTGATGCGGTCGGGTCGAGGGTGCTTGTCGTTGGTGCCCGCCATGGCCAGGTGTAGTTTTACGTCCAACTTGTAGATACGGCGCACCACCTCGGCCAATCCGCCTCGCATGCCGTTGTCCACCAGGGACAGTCCGGAGCCGGGGCTGTCCACGGGGATGCCGACGCTCTTCAGGTAGTCGTGCAGGTTCTTGACGGTCCCGACGGCCTGTTCCGCCGTCACCTTGTTTCTGAAGGTTCGGAAAGTCCTCGGGTCCAGCGGAAACTCCAGACCGGTGATGCGCTCGAAGTCCTTCATTGCCGCTTCCGCGACGCTACGGGAGAGCAACAGCTCCACATGATCGAACTCGGGATCGAGGCCGCGGGTGCCTGCCGCGAGAACATGTCCGTCCCGGCCGATAAAGGCGGACTTCCGCTCGGGGTCGCGAGCCTTTTCCAGCTTGAGGTCCTTGAGAATTCGAGCCGACAGCCAAGTATTGAACGGACCAAAATAGGTCAGCGCTGTTTCATACGATTGCGAAACAAGCGCAGAATCTTCCGCGTTCAGCTGATAAGCCGTACACACGTCGGAAATTCTTGGAAGCACTTGTTCCACCGGCACTAGAGGGAAATCGGCTAATTCGGCAGGAACAGGATGATTTTGTCCGAGATTCGTCATACCGACCTCTCACCGGACACGGGCGGCCGGAGAAGTATTCGAAATTTCCGGCGGAACGATACACCCGCGGCGAATAGCCCTAGTCGGCCGGTTCGGTACCGCTGGCCAGCGCCTCTCACACGGTGTGTGGGGTGGCCCGCGTGATCACGCCGTGCAGCCGGACGCAGTCGGGGATCTTCATCTTCGTGCGCGCCTGTCCCGTCCCGGATGACCCAGCCCTCGATCTCGGCACCGGTGCCAGTGCTGGCGGCCGGTGGGATCGCCGACGGCCGCGGCCTGGCCGCGCACTTGCTCGGGGCGCCGCCTCAACGGCACCCGCTTCCAGGCCACGGCCGAGCCCTGTCGTTCCTGATCGCAGGTGGTGTCAGAACTCATCGACACTTCACGGCACGACCATCAGCTAGTGGTGCTCGAACTCATCGACAACCGGTGTCGATCGTCACCGACATAGCCACTACCCCAGTGATCAACCGGCCCCATCGATCCAGATCACCTTCCAAACCCGGGGTCCGGCTCGGATTGCGCGAGGAGGGTCGATGTAGCGCATCGATGCCTCGCATGCGCTCCCAGCCCGACTCCTTCGTCCAGCGCGCCACAACGTGGGTGATGCGTCGGTCGCCCCCTTGCCGGGCAGGGCCGGGTGAGGCGAAGCGGCTCTCGGACCGGTGCGCGCGTCGCGGGTGTGTTCGAGTCGACGTGCGCCGGTCGCCGCTCCGCCCGATCCACTGTGGCGGGTGAGGGTTGTGGCCCGGGTGGTGGGGCAGTCTGCCGACACGACGGCGTCAGCCCGGCAAGCGGGTCACGGCCGGCGAATCCACGGTCTGCGCGCCCTGTGGCATCCTTTGTCGGAACTTTGGAATCCGGGTGACGGTCTCGCGAGCCGAGGAGTATCCACGGTTCATTCACCGGAGAGGTGGGTCATGCTTCGACTTCGCGGTTCCTGCGTTCGGTGGCGCGTGCCGCGGCGGAGCGGGGCGTCCGGGCGGGCCCGGAACGCGGTGCGTGCCACGCTCGCCGGCTGGGGCTGGGAGGAGGATCGCGTCGCGGTGGCCGTCCTGGTCGCCTCGGAAGTGCTGACCAACGCGCAAGTGCACACCGACGGGGTCGTGCGGCTGGTCCTGCGCCGGACTCGAAGCGGTATCCGGTTGTCCGTCTCCGACACCGATCCCCGGATACCGGCCCGGCGCGACACCGGCGCCGAACACGAGGGCGGCTTCGGCCTGCACATCCTCGACACGCTCACCACCGACTGGGGTGTCCGGGCACGCCGGGGCGGCAAGACCGTCTGGGCCGACATCGACGACCTCCGCCCCCATGCGCGGCGCCACCCACGTCCGGTGCGCGTCCGACCCGGGGCCGTCTCGATCCGGGCGGCCATCCGCCCGATTCGCCGGATAGGTCTGACGGCGGCCCGCCGGGCGGCACGACCGCGCCGATCGGCGGTGTCGGTCCGGTGGCGGGTCGGCTCGTCGGCGCGCGGGTGGGTGCCGGCGGTGACGCGGCGGATGCGGCGCGGGAGTTCACGCCTGATGCTGGTCGACGTCCTCACCGTGGTCTGACCAGCGGCACGAGCCGGACGAGCCGGGAGCGGGTGTTCCCCGGCTCGCCGTGATCAGGGGCCGTCACCGTGCCATTGCAGGAGCACGATGGTGGCGTCGTCGTGGAGCCGGTCGTGGTGGTACTCGCGGATCGCCCGGATCAGTCGGCGCAGGGTCTCGGGCGCGGGCAGGCCGTCCGCTATGTGGCGGATGACGAAGTCGACGAACCGGTCGAGTCCGAAGATCTCGCCTTCCGGGTTACGGGCCTCGGTGACGCCGTCGGTGTAGAGCAGGAGCCAGTCGCCGGGTTCGAGGTGTTCCTCGTACAGCTCGACGGGCAGGCCCATGTCGGTGCCCATCGGGTGGGCGGGCGGGCGTTGCAGCGTGGCGACCCATTGGCCGTTGCGGATCAGGACCGGTGGGTGGTGGCCGCGGTTGACCCAGGTCAGGGCGCCGGTGGGCAGGTCGAGTTCGGCGATGATCGCGGTGGCGTAGCGGCTGCGGCCGAACTGTCCCAGCAGGGCGGCCTCGATCGCCTCGCTGGTTTCCACCAGGCCCACGCCGTGGCGGCGACTGCTGCGGCAGCCGGCCAGGGCGAGGGCGACGGTGAGGCCGGCGGAGGTGTCGTGGCCCATGGCGTCGAAGACGGCCAGGTGGGCGGTGTCACCGTCGACGGCGTACTCGTACGCGTCGCCGCCCATCTCGTACGCCGGTTCCATGGCCGCGCTGACGGTGACCTGCTCGCCGGCGAAGGAACCCGGCGGCATCAGCGTCCACTGCATCTCGGCCGCCAGGCCCATCGGGCGGGTACGGACCAGGCGTTCGTAGGAGTCGCTGTAGGCGCGTTTGCTCACCAGGAGCAACCCCACCAGGAGCGCGAGGTCGAGCGCCTTGTCGAGGACGGTGTCGTCGGTGTCGTCGGTTTCCAGGCCCAGCACGCCCAGGCGCTCGGCGCCGTCCGTCAGCGGCAACCACAAGCGCCTGGTGCGCGGATCAACGGAGTCGACATCGTCGGCGCCGGCCGGGGTCTCGACGGGTTCGGCGCACTGGAAGGCGCGGCCGGCCAGTGTGGCGTCGACCCGGAGCTCCGCCTCGGGGGAGCCGTCCGCGCCCTCCCCGTCTTCGGCCCGGCCGGGGACCAGGCGGAGCAGTTGTTGTTGCACGTCCACGAGGTAGACCAGCGGGCGCGCCAGGCCCAGCGGGCGGGCGTGCGCGGCGATCAGATCCGGAAGATCCTCCAGGACGGCGTGGCGACTCGCCCGGAGCAGTTCGCCCGCCGTGGCCGCACCGTTCACAAGGGGCTTCACACGGCTTCCTGTCCTGATTGCCCGCATCTGCGGTGGTCGGTCACGACGACGTCGGCGACTCGTGCCGCTCGGGCGGCAATCGAAAAGTAACAGAGAACGCCCCCGGCTACTGTCACAGCGCCCGAGCCCGCGCTTGTCCGGGTTGATGAGGCTCACCCTTTTCCCATACCTGCTCGATCCTGTTCCGCCGGCAGTGGGGAGGACCGGGGCCGCCGCCTCCCGAGGGCGAGAGCCCATCCGCTCCCTCGAGGGCGCCTCCGGGCGCAAGGCGCTGAGCTGCACTCACCCTTGACCGACAGGGTGCCTCGGACAGTGGTCGCCTGCGTCGTACGACATCTTGGATTCGACCGGTGCGGCTGCGGGTTCGCGGCCTGACGCGCGGGTGTCGTCGCGTGCGTCGGCGTGCGTGCCCGGCCGCGTCGTCGCGGGAGGCGGGCAGTCCGTGGAGGGCGGCGATGCGTGTGGCGCTGTCGGCGAGGCAACTCGCGATGTCGCGCAGGTGGGATCTGTTGTACGTGTCGGTCGTCCAGCCGAGGTCGTCCATGCCCTTGACGGCCATGCGCAGCTGCTCCGCCGCCGCGGCGAGCCGCTTCGCCAGGGCGGCCATGTCCCCCGGGTCCCGCTCCATGTCTGCCTCCGATCGTCGATCGGGCCCACGGCCCGAGTGGGTGCCCTCGGCGCGCCCTCCGCCGCGTTTTGGGCAGGGGTATGCCGCTCGTGAGGAGGACCCGGTGGGTTCTCGGGGGACCCGACCCGGCGGTTTCGGTGGCGGCGTCGATCCGCGCCGGGTGGTTTGGGCGGGTCAGGGGTTGTTGTCGTGTGTTCGGGTCTCGTTGGCGTCGCGCAGTTCGGCGTTCAGGCGCAGGGCCTCCTCCAATTGGTCCTCGAGGATGACGATGCGGCAGGCGGCGTCGACGGCGGTGCCCTGGTCGACGAGTTCGCGGGCGCGCTGGGCGATGCGCAACTGGTAGCGGGAGTAGCGGCGGTGGCCGCCCTCCGAACGCAAGGGAGTGATCAGGCCGTACTCGCCGATCGCGCGCAGGAAGCCCTGCGAGGCGCCGATCATCTCGGCCGCGCGGCCCATCGTGTAGGCGGGGTAGTCGTCGTCGTCGAGCCTGTCGGCCCTGGTCGGGGTCGAGCCGGATACGAGTGCCATCGGCGCCTCTCTGGAATTCACGTCCGTGGGAGTCGTTCGGGAAACGCGTCGAGGGGCCCCGGCGCCGTACGGCACCAGGGCCCCGAAGAAATCCACACCATCCACCGACACCCGTGTGTCGGTCTACCTGTTCCGCACGCGCCCCAACGGATGGGGGTACGGGGATCGCAATTGCGTGACCGCGGACCACCTTTCATATCGGCGTTCCACGGATCCCACTCGGTCGACGTCTTCGCGTGCCGAGCGGGCGATCCGGATGGTGTTCACTCCTTCCTCTCCTGTCCTGCGTGTGCAACGTGTACTGCCACCGCGGGTACAACCGAACTGCGGGTAATCCTCGGCCCGACAACCAGCCTCCGGAACCCTTGCCGAACAACGAACGGCCCCGGGGACTCTGCTGTCGAACCCTCAACAACGCGCGCCAGTTCGTCTCTGTCGCGCCTCACTGATTCGCTTGGCTACGGCAAAAAACATACCGCCCGACTTTCCTGATGTCTACTCCGAGCATGACAGATTTTCCGGCATCGTCGGAAGCGAAAGACCTCGTTCGTCGCGAGCGGTCACTCTCCGCCTCGGAACCCCGCCGGAGGGACGCCTCGTGGCCGATGCCGGCCGGTGACGTGGGCGATCGAAACGGCGGGTCCGTCGCCCCGATGTCCGTGCCGGTGTACCTCGCACGGGCGTGAGCCGCCCGAAGGATCGGTGAGTACGCCGTGAGCCTGCGGACGGCTCCTCTTTTTCGGGGAACGCGGGAGGGGCCCCGGTGTCGTACCGCGCACCAGGGCCCCGAAGGAACTGCTTCACCATCTACCGGCCGTGATTACTGTGCCGGTCTCGTGTTTCCGCAGACCCGACCGAACTGCCGTCGGGGTGCGGGGATCGCGGTTGCTCGACCGGAGACCACCTCACTATCGATGTCCTGCGGTACCCGGGTCCAAGACTTCCGCCCGGGCGATCCCGATGGTGCTCGGCTCCTCCGTGCTTCCCTCGAATTGCGATTACTCGTCTGCACTACTGCGTACTACCGGTGTTGCGGACCTGCGGTGGCCTCTCACAGCGCCACCCTTCGGCAGCCAGCCCCGTCGCCCGTCCTGCGTCCGCTTGGCTTGGAACCCCACTGCCGAACCTCCCGATGCGCGCGCCCGCAGCCGGCGCCTTCACCGAGGTACTGCTCACCTGCTCCACTGCCGGGGACTGCGACCTGCACCTACCGGTACTTCATTTGTGCTTGCGGCGGCCCCTATTGCCGCGGACCGCCCGATCCGGTCGTCAGTCCCGTCGCCCTGTCGCTACAACCGTGGCTTCGGAACTCCACCACCGAACCGTCCTGCGTACTGCGACCACCTGTACTGCGCCCGGCAGTTCGTCTCTCCGGGCCCTTCGGTCTCTCTGGCTACGAGAGAAACCATAACCACAGCACCATCCAATGTCTACTCCCACCACGGCAGATTTTGCGGTGTCCGAAGAGGAGGCAATCGCCCCCGGATGCGGAGTCTCCCCGGGAGAACGCCGCCCGCGATCGCCACGGCCGCCCGTGGACTGCTTCCCCGGTGGTCGGCCCCGTCGAGTTGGTTCGAGGGCGCTCATGGTCGTCTTTCGGGGGCATGCTGCCGCCGGCAGGGCCGGTGGAACCTCCGCCGGTACGCCTTCGACTTCGGGAGTCGTCGTGGACCACCGAACGCGGGCGGCGGCGTGGGCTTGTAGTCATCCCGCATTGGTCCCCGTGCCGTCGTGGGTGGGGCTTCCTCGGGTGTTTCGCCCACCGATTGCCGGGCGTGCTCGCGCGTGGCCCGGCACGGGGGCGTCATGCCTGGATGGACTCTTTGCGGAGTGCGGCGAGGATCTTCGCCGCACTGCTCTGGCCGATGTCGAAGTGCGCCGCGACGTCGGACGCGGTGGCGCCCGGGTTCCCGGTGAGCCAGGCGCGGACGTCGTCGCGGCGCTGCTTCGCTCGGGCGCGGGTGGGGGCGACACGACCGGCGGCGGCCAGCAGGCGTTCGGCCTGGCGCTCGGAGACTGCGAGGTCGGCCGCGACGGCGGCGGGCGTGATGTCCGGGTCGGCGGCGTACAGTTCCGCGGCGCGCCGGCGGCGCGCCTGGGCCGCAGCGTTGACCTTGGGGGCCTGGGGTCCGGGCGGGCGCCCGCCGCCGACGCCGGGGCCGGGGCGGTTGGCGGCCCAGGCGCGCATGGTGCGCCGGTACCAGTGCGGAACCCCGCCGGGTTCCCGGTCGGTGGGCGGGAAACGTGCCACGGCCTTGTCGTAGTAGCCGCGGAAGGTCTCGCGGGTGGGCCGCTTGTCCTCGGGCGTCTCGGCGAAGGCCTCGTCGTAGGACTCCTCGATGTCCAGGAGGTCGAGTTCGTGCGGTTCGAGCGCGGGGCGGGGCGGCAGCGGTCGGCCGTCGCGGAAGGCGATGACGTCGGCCTCGTCCCACAGGTAGATCCTGGCCCCGTCCCGTTGGATGGTGCGGAGCTTGGTGTGCAGCTTCCAATTGCGCACGGTGCCACGGCTCTTCCCGAGGATCCTGGCCGCGCCGTCCATGCCGACGGCGGTGGTGCCGTGGGGAATCACGATGGTCTCCAGGTGGTCGCGAGAGAGTGCGGATCATACCGTTGAACCACCGGCTTTGACATCAAAAATATACCCCATTTAGAGCACGACATGAGGGTGGCCCGGAACGTGGGAACGCCCGCCCCCGCCTAGCGGGGGCGGGCCGGGCGGCTTGGGGCCGGGATCGAACGGCGGGGGCTGGCAATCGACCGGGGCTGTGCGCCGTGGGCGTCGGCTGCGCCGTACTACCCGGTTCCCGATGGGGAGTCCGGTGTCAGGACGAGGCGCGCTCGCCTTGGCGAAGGGACCGGGTTGCCCACAGGACGGCCCGGATGGGCAGTTCGACGATCAGGTAGCAGGCGAAGTCGATGACGAGGAACACGATGACCGCCATGACCAGGCAGGTCATCAGGTAGTGCGGTTTGTCTCGGAGGATTCTTTTGGAGGACATGGTTTCTCCGTGCGTGGGGCGGGTGGGGTGGATCGCGGCTGAAGGCAGCGCGCTCGAGGTGGTTCTCGCCTCGGGGAGGGGATCGCCGGGTGCGAGGGCGAAGCCGCGGCGGCGCGGCTCGATGCCGCGTCGTCGCGACGCGGCGCGCCAGCGCCGCGACGGCGTCGGCCGTTCGGGTGAATTCGGTGGTGTGGGCGGCGGGTTCTCGTTTCCCGCCGCCCACGGCTCAGGCGCCTTGCCGGGGTTGCCGGGCGCCGGTCAGGTCACGGACAGGTGCAGTCCTCGGATGCGGGGCACCTGCACAGGTCGGCGCGCCTGCATTCGTCGCCGCAGTACAAGCCGCTGTGGAGGATCCGCTTTCCGCAGTGCAGACACGTGTCTTCGTCCATGGGGATGCTCCCGCCTGTGGGTTGGTCGTGCCGGGGTGGTGGCTCAGGCGCTGAAGAGCGCGTCCGGGCTGCCTTCCTGGCGCACGCGCAACTTGAGGTCGCAGCCGTGGAGGTAACGGCGGACGCTCAAGGCGGCGTTGTCGGCGGAGGAGCGTCGGTTGTCGTCGCGGACGGTGACGACGCGGGGGTGGCCGGCGGCGGCGAACTCGCCCTGCGTGCCGGCGATTCCGGGGGTGACGACCAGGCGCAGGATCCCGGGGGTGTCGCGCGCGGGCCCGTAGGTGATGTCGATGACGGGGGCGCCGGTGGCGATCAACTCGGGTGCTCCGGGGCGGGTGGAGCAGTACAGGCGGGCGGCGGCGCGGACGGCCTCGCCGTCGGGCAGCAGCACGCCCAGGCGCGTTACGGGGAGCGTGGTGCGGCGTTCCTTGCCGTCGCGGCCGTCCCACGCCACGTGGGCGCCGGTGCCCCGGCTGTAGCCGGTGAAGGCGTCGAGGCGGACGCGGGCGCCGGGGATGAGGGGATCGCGGCGGACGGCTCCGGCGGTGCCGGCGATGACGACCGCGACGTGTCCCGCGTAGTGATGGGTCAGGCATGCCGCGAGGTCGGTGGTCACGGTGCCGTCGGCGCCGGTGACGTGTAGGTGGTCGTGGCCGAAGGGGTGGAAGTCGAGGGGGATCACGATGGCTCCTGGTGGGGGATGCGGTTCGGGTGTCGACCCGGGCGGCCAGCCCGTTTCGACATGCTCAACACTACCAGATTTAAAGCATTGCGATGTGGTGTCGGACTGCTCCGATCGGGGGGTTCCGCGCGCGCCCGTCGAAGGGGGCGGGCGTCGAGGGGCGGCCGATGCGGTCGGCGGTCGGTCGCGGTGGGCTTCGGGGTGTCCTTGCGGCAGCTAGGCCGGGGTCGTCCGGCGCGAGGGGGTGGGCCGGCCGCCCCGTCGCGGGGGCGGCCGGCGGGCTCGTTCACCCGAAGTCGACGTTCGGGATGACGCGTCCCGGGCAGTTGCGGCAGGGCTCGAACACCTCGTCCGACTGCACCGCGCCGCACAGGGGGCAGTACCGGCGGCCGATGCCGTACCGGACGTCGTGGCGGTGCATGAATGCGCCCATGCCCCGGACGTCGACGCCGATCGAGCGGTTGGCGTCCCACCAGTGCAGCCACCCGCGATGCATCTGGGCCGCGACCTCCATGGTCACGCCCGCCTCGCCGGCGGCGCCCTCGTGGTCCGTCGTGTCGCCGCACAGGTCGCGCACCCGGGCGGTGACGGCGTGGGCGCACGTCTCGATCGCGTCCATCAGGGCGGCGAACGCGGCGCGTTCGCGGGCGGCCCTGCTGTTCGGGTCGTACGGGTGGGCCATGAAGCCGTGGCCCCCGTCGGGGCGGAACGGCGGGCAGGGTGCGCCTCGGGGCGGCATGCCGGGGGCGTCGTCGAGGTCCTCGGCGATTTCGACGACCAGCCCGCTGCGGGTGAGCCAGTGGGTGAGTTCGAGAACCCTTTTCGTCTCGTACTCGGGACCGGGCGGTTCGGTGGTGCTCATGGGGCCGCCGTCGCCCTCTTCTCCGTCCGGGAAGAGGCCGACCCACATGGCCGCGTGCTCGACGTCGGTCCAATAGGTGGTCGACTCCATCGCGATCCCCCTGACGTCGCGGCGGATCAGGATGTCGGGCTGACGCATGGCTGTGCTCCTGGTGGTGTGCGGGGATGTCGGTCCGGGGCGGTGGTTCGGAGGGGGTTCGGGTCGGGGCGGCGGGCGCGTGTCGGCCTGCGGCGGGCGCGGCGTGCCCTAGGAGTGGTCGGCGTCCACCGCGCGGGCCAGCGCTTGGAGCTTGAGTCGCTGAAGGCGTGCGACGGTTGCGGACCACACGGTGTAGCGGGCCTGTTCCTGGTGTTCGCGGGCCCACAGGCGGGCGGTGTGCATGTCGCCGTGGCCGCCCTTTGCGCCGCACCAGCAGCCGCCGCGAACGATTTGGAACCATGCGGTCGGTGGGTGGGCCCATCCGGTGTTCGCCTCCTCGGAGACGGCGGCGGCCCAGCCCTTGTGCCTGTCGCAGGCGAGCCAGTACGCGTACGCGTCCTGGGCGTCGGCCGTGAGGTAGACGGGCGCGTGCTCGACGCCGGTGTGGGTCAGGTAGCCGGCGTCGGTCAGCCACTGCATCTCGCGCGTGGTCGAACCGCCGGCGAATCCGATGGCGACGTACGGTTTGCCGGTGCGGGCGTGGTGGCGGACGTGGGCGCGGCCGGCCGCCTCTGCGATCTCACGGATCAACTCGGCGCGGCGGCGGGTCAGTCGGGGACGTTCGGTCAGCGTGAACAAGGGCTCTCCACGGGGAGTCGGCGCGAGCGCGGCCCCTCGCGTACGGGGAACTGGGCGCTGGGGCAGGGTGGTTCGCGGGCGGTCGGGGTTTCGATCGGACCGCAGGGAGCGGCGGCGAAGCCCGGGGCGGCGCGGCTCGATGCCGTCGCCGTCCCGTCCGCCGGCGCGCGCGACGGGATCCGCGCCGGGTGCGGTGGGCCTCGGCGTGGCCTCGCGCGCACCGCTCGGCGGTGTCGAGGATGGTTCGGGAGCCGGGCGGCGGGCCAACCGCCGCCCGGCGCGAGGGTCAGCGGGGCGCGAGGGTGAGGGTCACGAACCCGGTTCCGTCGGCGTTGCGGCCGGCCACCGCTCGCAGACGGGCGCAGGTGCCGCGCGCGGCGGTCACGATGGGCGCGGCGAAGTTCACGACACCGGTGCGGCGGGGTGCGGCGGCGGCGCGGGCGGCGGCTTCGGCGAACGCGCGGAGCACGTGGCGCATGCCGGTCGGCTCGCCGTCCTCGTCGGCGAAGCACGTGGCCCACGCGGCGGGGGTGAAGGCGATCGGGAGGCGCTCGCCGCGCACGGCGGGCGTGCCGGCGTCGTCGCACGCGGTGGGCTCGACCGCGATCAGGTGGCCCTTGGCGAACGCCTGCTCGCGGGTGCCGTGCTCGATCATCTCGGTGCGGGTGGGGACGTCGCGGACGAGCGGGATGTGACGGGTGACGACGGTCGCCATGATGTGCTCCTGGTTCGTGTGCGGTTCGGATGCCATCCGGGGAGCCAACCCCTTCCGACATTTAAAACTATACCAGCTTTCGAGCATGTACATGGTCGTTGACCTGCGTTTTCGTGTGCTCCATCCGTGTATGGTTCGCGTCGGACGGCGGGGGTTGGGGAGGCGCGTGCGAGCCGGCGTTTCGACGTCGGAGCCGTTTCCGCAGCATCGCGCGAAAAGCCCGGCCCCTCCCGCAGTTGGCCCGCCGGGGGCGCCTGCGAGCCCGGCCGGACGAGAGGTTCACCCGCCCTCGCGGGTGGGTCCCGGGCGAGGAGGCGGGGGCGGGGGCAGGGTGCCGCCCGGGCGGGTGGGTCCCTCCGTTGTCGGCAGCTCGCCCCTACCCGAGCCGGCCCGGGGCCGCGTCGGCTCGCGCTTGCGCGACCGTGGAGCGATTGCCCGGATCGCGCCGGGTTTGCGCGATCCGGGCAATCGTGGAGCGGCTCGGCCGGCGCGGCCCCGGGCCGGTTCGGGTACGCCCGAAGGGTGACGGCAACGGAGGGACCCACCCGCCCGGACCACCGGGCCGCCGGGCCCCTCGTCCCGCGCCGGGGACGACGCACGCGGCAGGCGAGGATCCGCACGCCACGCGCCGCCCCCGGGAACGTTCCGCGCGCGCCCGTCCGGGCCGACCCCGGCCGTCGCTCCTCGGGGGGCGCTCATGGGCCGGGCGCCGGAGCTCGGCGGCGAGGCCCTCGACGGTGCGGCGGCTCGATGCCGCTCCCGCCGCGAACGCCGGCGGCCCGGCGCGTCGTTCGGTCGTCACCGAAAGTCGGGGTAGACCTCCCGGACGAGCACGGCGAAATTCTCGAACGACATGTCGAGCAGCCCGGCGTCCGCCATGGCCGCGTTGGCCTCCCGAGCCGCGTCGGACACCGCGACGCCGGACCGGAACGGGTCCTCGATCGCGCCACCGAGGGTTTGCGTCAATCGGTAGTACGCCTGCACGGCCTTGCGGATCTTGTCGTCCATGGAGTCCTTCTCGGTGGGGGTTGGGAGGCACGGAGCCCGGGACCGCCGCCGTAGTCGGCGGTGCCGGGGTGGGGCCGTGCCGTGCCTTCGGGCGGCGGTGGCCCCGCCGCCCGAAGCGGCGCTCACAACGCCGGGGTGCCGTTCTTCCTTCGATACGCCTGGTGGATGTCGGCGACCATCCGTGGCAGGTCCCTGCGGCCGGGCATCGCACGCAGCGCCGCGAGGAAGTTGAACGAGGCGGCGCGGTGGGCCGCCTCTCCGCTGTGGCCGGCGCATACGGCGGCCACGTAGGCGCGTTGATAGGCGCGCAGGAGGTCGGGGGCCAGGCCCTCAACGAACTCCTCGGGATCGCGGCCGGCGGTCGTGGCGGTGCGGACCATGCAGATCGTCCACAGCTCGACGGCCGTCAACATCTGCTGGTGCGTGGGGATTCGGCGCGGCGCGGTGTCGTTCACTGTCCTGCTTCCTGTGTTCGCGAGAGGAACGCCGACCAGGGAAACCATCCCCTTTTGACATCGAAAACGTTACCTGATTTCAAGCACGTTCGACGTTGTTTCCGAGTCCCTCCTTCGGGTGATGGGCCGACGGCCGGCCGTAGGCCGGCCGTCGACCGCGCTCACGCGGTGCCGGCGCGTTCCGCCGCGAACCGCGCGGCTTCGGCGAGCAGTCGCTCCCCCAGGGCCGGCGGCAGCCACGAGCCCTCGAACCAGGCCGAGGCACCGCTTGCGGAGAAGGTCACCTGCACCCCGGCATGCGGCGCGTCCCCGGGCACGCGACACGACAGGGTCTCGGCGTACTCGCCCCGCCGGTACTTCGGCGGGGCGAGCGGGGGAAGCGCCGCCCGGCAGCGGGCTGCGGCGGTGCGGCGACCGTCCTCGGCGCGGGCCTGGTCGACGATGCCGTCCATCGCCGCGACGAACGCCGCTTCGTAGTCGTCCCACAGACGTCGGCGGATCTCTCGGGCGAACGCCTCGGCTGCCCGGTCGGCGCGCACGCGGATGCCGCCGTGACTGGTGCCGTCGGGAAGGTTCCCCGAGATCTCCACATGGGTGCGAGTGGCGTTCCACAGGAACCAGCCACGTCCGCCGGGGCCGGCGATCGCCACCGCGCCGGTATAGGGGGAGTAGTGCGTGAGGTCGGGCGCCCACCCCTTGCCCAACAAGGGGGCGAGGGCGTGGACCAGGGAGCGGGTGTCGAAATCCTCGGTCACGGTCAACTCCGGTGGAACGCCGGGCGCTCTGCGCCCGGCGGATGGGCGGGCGGGCTTCAGGCTGCGATGGGAGCGGCGACCTGTTCGCGCCAGAACTCGGCGCACACCGCGAGCAGGCGTTCGGTCAGCGCGGTCGGCACGTCGCGGATGTTGAGATCCAGGCTCGACGCGTCGTAGGACACGCGCACCTCGATCCGGGCCGCGACGTCGGTCAGGGTCGTGGAGGTCTCACCTCGCCACACACGGCGCGCGAGGGAGGGCAGGACCTGCGCACACCGGGCGGCGACCTTGTCCATTGTCGGTGACGGCGTGGGGTGTTCGCCTGTCGCGGCGCCGGGTGGATGTGCCCACCCGGGCGCCGGGAGGTCAGCGGCGGTCGGTGCCGGCCGGGCGGGACCGGCGGTTCATGTGACGTCGGTCGACGACATCGGTGGCGACGACGGGAATGATGCAGTGATCCCTCAAGGTGTGCTCCGTGGTTGGTGTGGTCCGGTGCTCGCCGACCAAGGGAGCCACCCTCTTTCGACACGTCAAACGCTACCAGCTTTCGCGCACTCTCTTGGGCGTTGACCTGCCGTTTCGTCTGCGCCATCAGGGTGAGCGCTCTACTTGACGCGACGCCCGGAGGTGCCTCCACGGTCAGCAGGTACGAAGAGTGGACCTCACCCACCGGAATCCGATGGCAAGTGGTTCGCGATCTTGCGGACGCGTCCGGAGCGACTCCGGCCGAGCGTGACGGGCTGGTCGAACTCGCCAAGGGTATGAAGAGCCAGGCCGGGTGGTGGCTCAACAACGACGCTGTCCCGACCCTGCTCAATCCGTTGCTGAGCCTGGAGGCCGAAGCGGATCGCGAATCGACATTCGTCAATGCCTTCGTTCCCGGTCTGCTTCAGACTCGCGACTATGCGCTGGCGATCAACCGCGGGCAGGAGGTCCGAGAAACCGACGAGCACAACGAGGCGTTGGCCGATGCACGCATGCAGCGACAGACCATCCTGGATCGCGAACCCGCCTTGCACCTTTGGGTCGTGATCGATCAGGCCGTCCTGAGCCGAGTGGTCGGCGGCGCTGCTGTGATGGTGGCGCAAATCGACCACTTGTGCGAGATGGCCAAGCGGCCGAACATCGATATCCAGGTACTGCCGTTCGCGGTTGGAGCACACGCGGCTGGTCTCGGTCACTTCGTGATCGTGGACAGCGGCCCGCTCCGGGTCGTCTACGTCGAGACTCTTGGAGGTGGTCTGTACCTCGACAAGGTCGCGCAGACCCAGCGGTATAGCGTCGCTTGGGAATACCTCTGCTCACAGGCCCTCGGCACCGCAGAGTCCCGGAAGTTCATGATTGAAATGCGCAAGGAGCATCAGTGACACAGCAGGGGTACGCCTGGCGCAAGTCGTCGTACAGCGGCGGCGGCGGCAACGAGTGCGTTGAGGTGGCTCAAGTACGCGCCGCCGTGGGGGTCCGTGACTCCAAGGACACCACTCGTCCGATCGTCGAGTATGGCGCCGCGGCCTGGGTTCGGTTCGCTACTTCACTCGCTGACCACACTGGGTAGATTCACTATTCGCTGTACTGGCCGCGACCTTCAAAGAGGTCGCGGCCTTCGTATTTGGTGACGTGAGACGCCGCCCGGGTGCCTTAACTGGGTCTTGCGGTTGGTCGATGGGTGCGCGGCCAGAAGAGGCGGGGACCCTCCGTAGTCGGCTGGTGAAGTTGCCCGGGGGACGGGCCGGCGGGCTCGCACGCAGTGGGAGCCCGCCGGCCCGTCCCCCGGGGAGAAGCAGCCCGCCGACAACGGAGGGATCCCGCCCGCTACATCCCTGCCGTCCACCCGGCCAACGCGCGCGCAGCCCCCGCCGGGTGCGGGGCGAACGTTGCCAGCAACGGTGGTCTACTGCGCCTCCGGCGGGCCAACTGCCGGAGGGCCCACCGACTTCGACTTCGGCGCGCCCACCGCTTGGAACCGGCGCGCATCTGATCGACCGGCGAATCCTAGAGGGTGGCCTTGCTGACACCGCATGCCTTCGCCACTTCTTCCTGAGTCAGGTCGGCTCGGCCACGAAGCGCCGTCAGCCCCTTGGCAATCTGCATGCGCCTGGGTCCAGACGACGACGTAGCGGTCATCGGTAAGTCCTCTCGAGTCGGTGCGACCGAAGTCGCGAGCGGGGGACCAGAGTGCCGGATGGCGGTCCCCCCGCCGACAAGAATCCCAAAGGATCCCGCCGATCCCAGCCATTTAGAGAGTTTTCTCATGAGAGTTACATGACGAACTACGCAATGCCATACTCTTACCAGTGACACGCAGTGCGCACTCATGATCACCTTTGGTGATCATGGTCTGCGCTGCTACTCCGGCGACTCCGAAGTCGCCTACGGAGACGTTCACGCGCGCTCACCCGGCTTCCTCCGTGTTCGTGGAGGGCGCGCCCAAGGATCGGACGAGGGTCCGCCCATCTTCGGATCGGCGGCCGGATGGCCGTTGGCCTCGCCCAATCCATCGGCGAGCTGTACGTGGCTCATGGCCTTGGAGTCGCAGAAGTGACGGTCTTGACCCGCCCTGCCTCACCCCGCCAACAACCCCTGCTCCAGACAGAGTTCACTCGCCGGGCACTCGTCATCGGATTGCCATGTGAGCGGGGAAGCGTGCCTCAAGCACGAAGGCTGACTCTCGACTTCTGCGAACGCTGGGAAGTGCCCCAACCCGTGGTCGAAGACAGCGAAGTCGTAGTGAGCGAGCTGGCTGGTAATGCCGTTCGGCACACGGACGGCCCGATCATGCGGGTCCACGTCGGTTGTCTCCGGCGTCATCTGGTCATCGCAGTGGTGGACATGGGCCCCTGCCGCCGTCCCATCCCGACGGTGAGGGGCGATCTCTGGTCGTCCAGTGGCCGTGGACTATCGATCGTCGCTGCGCTGTCGGTTCGGCACGGACACCTGTCGGACGGTCTGGCAACAACCGCGTGGGCGGTGCTCGCATGGTGACCCCGCAGCAGACGGCCTCACTATCACAAGTCCGGCAAGGGCGCCTGGCCCCTCACGCGACGGCGGACTCTCCGACCATGCGTGCGGCCAACGTTCCTTCTCCGGCTGGGCGAACTCCATCCTCTCTCGGAAACGTGAACTGGGCAGCGGACGAGTGGTGCTCCCCGCGCTGGGACGCCGAGCGGCTACTGACGGCAGCAGCCGCAACGCATTGGGCGTGCGCAGGTCAGGCACGGTTGGACAACCCTCACGTCGGCCTGCCTCGGTGGTTCTCGCTGATCGTCCAGCATCCGATGGCGCTCGCCACGCCGCGTGGGGTGCTCGACACCCGCAACCTGGGTGTCGTCTCCAGCACGCTCCTGAGCCATAGTTCCGGCCCCGGGGGGTCGCTGCCTGTCCATCAGGGATTGCATCCGCGCGGGATTACGATCGACCCCACGCAGGCGGCACGGGCCATTTTCGTGATCGCCCGGGGACCGGGCACCGACTCGGACCTTCTGAGCGTCGCCACCTATTCGCACGGTGTGGGGTGTCTGCCGCACGAACTCGTGTCGACCGAAGGCCCTTTCGGGACGTGGCCTCGGCTCCGGGATGCACGCGAGTGGGCGTGGGCTCAGGCTCCCGGCGGGATCGGCGCGCGCGTGTGGACGGACATCCGCTCTCCGGTCCGCCTGGGGTGTTCTCAGTCCTGGACGGCGTTGTTGGTGACGTACGTGACGCCGGAGGCCGTGATCGATGTCGCCGACAAGGCGACGCGCATCGAACGCCTATGCGGCGATTGGAGCTGGTGGAACAACCCTCGTCGGCATGCCCTGGCTCGGCTTGATTCGAAGCTGACCGCCCAGTGAAGACGAGAACGCGCCCGGCGGCTGCGGCGCCTATCCGACGTTGCTGCGGCAGGACGTCATGGGTCCGTGACCAGGAGCGCGGTCCGCGGCCTGGGCCGGTGATCGACATCGGGCGCGAATGGCGCGCCGCGCGCGGCTGTTGCATCGACCTCGCCGGTTGTGCGGGTCTGACCATTCTGGCGATCACGGTGCTGTCGGTGGCCACCTGGACGCCCTGGTGAGGTCGCACTTTCGTGGTCCGGTCGCGCAGGTACGGGACTTGCGCGACCGATCGTGACCGCTGTCCGCGTCACCCGACGACGCGGGCGGCCATGCGGGGCCGGTCGGTGTGATCGCGGGCCGGCTCCGCCCTCTCTTCGTTGTCTTCACACAAGGAGTGGTGTCCTCGATGTCCTGGGCAACCGCGGCGCTTGGGCCGCATCTCGACGCGACGCGCCCTCCGCCCTGGGTCGTCGAGACGCTGGCCGCCTTGATCGGTCCTGGTCGGCGGCCGGTGCTGGCTCATCTGCGTCCGGGATCGAGCGTGTGGCGGTTGGCGGGTCCTCGGGGCGTGGTCGCCCTGAAGGTGTCGCCGGCGGGCGCGGATCGTGGGGTCCCGCGCGAGGGGGACGTCGTCGCCGAGCTCGACGCCGCGGGGGTGCTGCCTCGTCCGTTGTTGGCCGCACGAGGAGGCGGTGAGGATGTCGCGTGGGTGGCGACCTGGTGGCAGTGGTCGCCGCATCTGCGGGCAGCCTGGGCCTCGTTGCCTGCGTCGGGCGATTGGCCGCCCCGTGTCACGCGCGCGGTCCTGGCCGACGCCGCGGCGTGTGCCCGCACGCTCGCTGCCCTGCACAGGGCGGGAGTTCGTCACGGGGATCTGCGCCCGGAGCATCTGTTGTGCGAGCGTGGCCAACGTGCGGCCATGATCGTGGACTGGTCCTCCGGCATGCTCACTCGGCCGATGTCCTCGATCGCCACCCCTGCCGTGCCGCCTCTGGCATACACGGGGGGTTGCCCGTGGTACGCGTCGCCGGAGATCGGTCGCGCGGTCGTCCAGGGCCGTGGGCCGGAGCCGTCCGAGATGGCGGACGTGTGGGCGTTGGCGGAGTCGATGCGTGTCGCGCTCGGCGGTCGGGCGCCTCGTCTCGGGCAGGGCGAGGCGGTGTGGGGGGCGGTGGCGCGGGGTCTTGCTCGCCCCTTCGCACCGGGAACGGCTCGCCGGGTGCCGGAGCTGGCCGCGTTGATGGCGCGCGCGCTCAACCCGGACCCGGGCAAGCGGCCGGGCGCCGACGAGATCGCGTGTCTCTTGGAGGACGCCGTGTCCTCTCGCGCCCGAAAGGACTCGGGGATCACCGCTGGTGTCCTGTCCCGTCCGGCGGCCGTGGGAGAGGAGGTCGGTTCGTGGAGCACCCGTGTGTACTGGATGCAGCCGCGGTGGGCGGTATGACTCCGTGCTCGGGCGTCATGCCGGCGCCGGGCGTGGTGGCATGGTTTTCCCGTGTGGTCTCCCCGGGGCCCGGGGCCGTCGCGCTGGGCAGTCAACCGCCGGCGCGCCGAGGTCGGGTGGTGTGGTGGCCGGCCGAGGACCTGGCCTTCGCGGCGACGCTGGCGCGTTCGGCAATGCGCGTCGCGGGTGGACCGACCGGGGTCGCGGTGGTGCCCGCCGGGACGCCTCCTCAGTCCGTAGGTCTTGCCCTGGCCACCAGCACTCTGATTCACCGGCTCCCCACGAAGGACCTGTCCCGTCGTGCCCGGACGGCACGCCGGGACCGGCCTCCGGTCATCGCCTTGGTGCCGCCCGTGGCCGGCGCCCATCGCCACGTGATCCCTCATTTCGTGTGCCGAACCGACGCTCGCGGCGGCGTGCGTCGCGCGGCGTTGTGGGAGGTCGCGGCCCACGAGGACTCCCGCAAGTGGATCGGCCCGCCGTGGCCCGTCACCGAGCACCGCCGCCTGGTCGCGGCGGTGCCGGCGTGGCTGGCCCTGTGGACGGCTCACGATCACGGTCCTGTGACCACCTTGGGGGAGGTGGGCGAACGCCTGCATCGGGTCCTGCGGCACCGCCCGTTCGGAGTCGACGTCATCCGCGATCACCCTCAGGACTTCCTCGCCGCCGCGAGTCTGATCGGTGCCCGCAACCGCCACCCCGTCCCTCGGGGACGCACGGGCAGGGCGTCGTCATGACGGCTTCATCGCGCCGGGTAATCGCCGTCGACGGCACTTGCGACCTGCCCGAGGACGTCACCCGTGGCCTCACCGCGCGCTTCGGTCGTCTCCTGGCATTCACGCATATCAAGCAGGGGCCCGGCACATGGTCGATGGTCGTCGACACACAGGCCGGTCAAGTCTTCGTTCGGGCAGCCGCCCGGGGCGGGGTCGCCCGCGAGGCAGTCGAGAGCATGCGGCGTGAAGCGTTGGTCGCGCACGTCGTGTCCGGCCTGACGCCTCCGCTCTTGGCCCGGTGCTCCACCTCCGGATGGCACGTACTGGTGTTCGGCCACGCGCCGGGCCGTCGCGCCGATCTGCGGCCCGCCTCGCCCGACCTCGCACCGGTGGCCGCGGAACTGCGGTGGATCGCGCGCACGTGGATGCAGACGGGGGTTCCCCTGCTCGCGCGGCGCTGGCGCGGCGACGAACCGCACGTCGGTGGGCCTCCGTTCGCCGGGGGCACGTTGCTGCATCCCGACCTGGCCGACAACCTGCGCGTGCACCGGACCACGTCACAAGGTCGCGTCGTCGAGTCCCGGGTGTGGGTGCTGAACTGGGGCGGCGTGCTGACCGGACCCGCATGGGCCCAGTTCGCCCTGCTGTACCCGTCGTTGCGCCGAGCCGGACACGGCCCGAACGAAGCCCGTGCATGGTTGGCCCAGTTCCCCGCCTGGCGCCACGCGCCACCCGAACGGGTGAGGGGCCTGGCCGGTGCACTGCTCGCCAGCGCCGCGCACGAGGCGCCTTTCTGGGCCGAACTGGCGCACTGACGCGCTTCTTTCTCCGTACACGGCACCCGGGCCGCTGTCGCAGCCTTTCCGCTCGGTGTGCGTTCTCGCGCGCGGGTTCGAGTCCCGCGCCCACAGAAAGGGATCGGTCCGTTGGACACCAAGCCGGTCAGAGTCACGCTGGTCGAGGTCGATGTGGAGTCGGTCGGCTGGCTCGACCCCGACAGCACGGATGCCGCGTTCTGGACACCCGGTACCGGGCGGAAGGCCCGATGGCGGTGTCCCCGATGCGCCCACACGTGGGACAAGGCCGTCAAGCAGGTCGCGAGTCGCAAAAGGGGCCTGCACTGCCCCCGATGCGGGATCGTCCCGCGCCGGGAGCAGAGTCTGGCCGCACGTCGTCCGGACGTCGCCGCGGACTGGCACTCCACCCGCAACATGCCGTTGACGCCGTTGCTCGTCCTGATCACCGACACCACGTCGGTGTGGTGGCTGTGCAAGTCGTGCGGCAGCTCGTATCGGCGGACGGTCAAGCTGCGCTGCGCACGTACGTTTCCCACGTGCCGGGAATGTCCCCGGGCCCCGATGATCTCCGCCGTCCCCGGTCTGGTGGACCTGTGGCACCCCACCCGCAATCTCCCCGCGGTTCCCGAACACAGCCCGTGCCGTTTCAAGGGCAGTCGCACCTACTGGTGGCGCTGCCCGGCCGGTCACGAATGGCGGGGCACCGTGCCGCAGAAAAGACTTCCGGCCTGCCCGCAATGCCGAGAGACGACCTTCGGCGTCCTCGAGCGTACGCGCCACCTGGTGCGGACCGCGCTCGCCGAAGGGCGGCTGAGGCTCGAAGTCCGTTATGACATCCGGCAGCTCGCAGCCGCCCTGGGAGTCCACGCGCAGACGCTACACAGGAACAAGGCGATCCTGCCGCCACGCCAGCCGCAACCGCGTGCTCGCGGCGGTGGAGTGCCCCGTCTGACATGGCTGGGCTCCGACCTCTCGGTCTGGGCCGGGGAACCCGCCAGCGCGGTCGGCGACGGAATGCACGAGGACTCGCGCTGATGGAGTCCCGCCACGGATACATCATGCCCACCCTCGCCCGGACGGATCCGGAACTCGCGGGATGGCTGCATCCGGACGTCGCCGGCGGCGGATGGACCCTGCTCTCCAGCGGCCCCGCGCAATGGGTGTGTCCGCGCTGCGCGCACGTCTGGGAGGCAGATGTCCTCAGTGTGGCCCACAGCCCCGGACTGCCCTGCCCGCAGTGCGGAGTGGTGCCGCGTCGGGCCCGCAGTCTCGCCGCCATTCGCCCCGACACGTCCGCGCGGTGGCACCATGAACTGAATGCCCCGTTGACGCCGCACCTGGTCCGGGTCAGTGACAAGACTTCGGTGTGGTGGGCCTGCGACACGTGCGGCGCGGCCTACCGGACTGCGATCTGCCGGCAGGCGAGGCTTCGTATCGGCCGGTGCCGCGCATGCCGGTACGCGCGGATCACGCTCGTCTCCGTCGTGCCGGTCCTGTCCCGGCTGTGGCATCCCTCCCGCAACCTGCCGCTGCTGCCCGGGCAGGCCGTGACGCATCCATCGCGCCGCTACTGGTGGCGATGCCCGAACGGACACCAATGGCAACAGGGCGTGTCGGGAGTGGGTGTACCCGAGTGTCCCCGCTGCTGGGTGGCGTCCACGCGACGAGCGATCGCGGCCGCGGTACGCGACGGCAGGATCACCGCCGACGAACACTACGATCTCGCCGAACTCGGCAAGGCGTTGGGCGTCCCCCGCAGCGTCCTTCGGAGGGAGATCGCGCTGTTGCCGTCGCGCCGGTTCGTGAGCAGCGGCCGTGCCGGGCACCCTCGTCTGCTCTGGCTCGGGTCGACGCTGGCAAGTGGAACGGGGACAACCCGCCGGCGGCTCGCCACAACACCGTGGCGAGCGACCCCGACCTGATGCGCTGGCTGCATCCCAAGGACAAGGGCGCCGCGGACCGACCGGTCCGCTCCCGTGATCCCTCCCGGTGGCTGTGCCCTCGCTGTGGTCACGGCTGGCATGCGGTCGTGACCAGGGCAGTCCGACGAAATCGGGATCTGGACTGTCCACAGTGCGGAGGCGTCCCACGTCAAGCGCGTAGCCTCGCTGTGCTGCGTCCGGAGATCGCGGCGCGGTGGCACCCCACGCTCAACGGCACCCTGACTCCGGACCTCGTCGCACTCCACGACGCGACACGGGCGTGGTGGACCTGTGAAACCTGCAAGGTCCCGATCATCGGCTCGATCGACAACCGCGTCAAACGATTCAAACCACGCTGCGGATACTGCGTGCGTGGGGCGCCGCCATCGATCGGGAGCATTCCCGAACTACGCGCCCTATGGCACCCGACCCTCAACCTGCCCACGCGGTCCGACCAAGTGCGCATCCGCACCGACGCGTGGGTCAGACATTGGTGGCTGTGCCCCCTGGGCCACAAATGGCAACAGGCCGTGCCGTACACCCGCCCACCAAGTTGTCCAGCCTGCCGCGAGGCAGCTCGTTGCCGTCCGGCAAAGGGATGACCCGCACACACCCGGATCACCGAACGGCGGCTCGATCCTCGATTGAGCCGCCGTTCGACGTGTGATCAGTGCAGCAGTTGGGTCGGCACGGGGTGGGTGTCGATATACGTTCCGCCACCCATCCCACGACGCCGGTGCGGTCCACCCGCACGTGATACCAGCCGTTTCGATAGTCGCCCAGGCTCGTGAGGGCGTCTCCGCGCTCGGCTAGGCCGACCACCGTCGCGTCCGCGATCGGATGCGATCGCACGCGCAGGCTTTCGGTGGTGACGTGGTAGACGGTCTCCGTCTGCTGGAATCGGACCGCAGTGGCGGTGGCTGTGATTGCCGGCGCAAGCGTTGCTGCGGCAATGACGGCAGCAACGGCGACCGCGCGAAGGGGAGTACGGACCATGTCGGGCCAACGAGTGCAGGGGCGGGCCGACACGGGACCGCGAGTCACAGGTGCGCGGATCGGCTGGTCCCGTCCACATCCTCCTCGAGGCACAACAACTTGAGGGCGAGATACTCCTCCTCGCCATCGGTGTACTCCAGGGCGACGGTCATCACGTCGACCCCTTCCTGAAGCCATGCCTCCGTCTCCCGCAACCACACGGCGGCCTGCTCGAAGAGGTCCGCCAGGTCCGTACCCGTGAACTCGACCGGTCTGTACGGCGCGCCCTGGATCCGGCCCCGGGCAGGGCGTGGCAGGTCGACGTGCAGGCCGGACGCGTCGACCTGCCACGTCTTGCCGTCCAGCTCGTAAGTGTTGGTCTCGCCGCTGGTGATCGTCATGTGCGAGGTGTCGGCGGTCCGGCTCGTTCCCTCCAGTATCCGGACGAGAGTTCGCCCGATCGCCGAGTCTGCTCACTCGCTCGGATCGGGATTGTCGGATGGCTCTGGGAGCATCGTGCCGGAAGCGGGTTCGCGCGTCCTCATCTTGCCCCGACGCGCGAACCCGTTCTTGAGATGTCGGGTCACGCGTCCTCGTCGTCGATGGCCGTCAAGAGGCTGGTGAGCTGGAGGTTGACCAGTTGCAGGGCGGCGTGGGTGTCCTCCAGCGAGGTGGACAGCAGCTCGGCGTGGTCGGCCGTGGCCTTCTTGAGCTCGCCGAACCGGGCATGGAGTTGCGCGATGTCGGCCTTGCCGTCGCGTTGCGCAGCGGCGATGTCGGTGGAGAGCCTTTCCAGTTCGTCCTTGGCCTTGGTGGCGTAGGCGGCGGCAACCATCTCGCGCATCTCGTCCTGGTCGGCCAAGGGGATGCGGACGAAGTGGCTGCCGGATCCGAAACGGTGGACCAGGTCGCGGAGACCGGCGAGGATGTCCGCGTGTCGATGGCGGACGAAGTAGACGCCGCCGGTCGATCGCAGACGCACCGCATCGAGGTGTTCGACGTAGCGGCGCACAACGGTGCGGAGTCTGTCCCCGGTGAGGTAAGTGCAGCCGCGTTTGTAGCCCGTGCGGATGTCGTCGAGCATGCCTCGCACGAGCTGTTGTTCGGCTTCGGGGAGGGCGGCGATAGTGGCGTGGTCGGGTTCGACGGCGAGGGTTCCGGCTCCTTCGGCGCTGCCGAGCAGGCTTTCGCGGTGGAAGGTCGCGGTAGCGATGCGGGTGTCGTAGCTGAGGCTGGTGTGGGCCTCGTCGCGTACCTCGCGCACGACGTGGCGCACGATCTGTCCGCCGTCCTGACGCACGGGACGCACCATGAGGGTCGCGGTGCGCCGCAGTTCGCCCCGGCGGCGCCTGCGGCGTTGGCTCTTGGGCGTAGTGGGGTCATCCAGCGAGTAGGCGACGCGTACGCCGTTGGTGCCGGTGATGCGTTCGTAGGCGTCGACGGCACGCAGTGGAGGCGGGATCAGGTCCTCGTCGAGGCCGAGTTCGCGCACCCACCCCAGCAGGTTCTCGCGAGTGACGTCGCCGTCGAAGATGCTGTACAGGACCATGTAGCCCAGCAGCGGGGTCCCGTCGCCCTGAAGGGCGGCCGTGTACCCGTCGAACGCGGCGTCGCCGGTGCGGAGATCGGCCCGCCCATCCGGCTCCGGGGGGTGTGCCTGCGTCCCGTCGTCGGCCGGGCCGGCGTCCGGGGCATCGGGGTCGTCCCGCTCGGGATGTGCCGACATGACGTATGTCCTCCGTGCGAAAACGAGCGTTTCGGAAAGGATAGGGCGGCGGCGGCCGGCGCCCGGGACGGGGCGACGGCCCTCGTGGGTTGCAGTCAAATCACGCGGAACAGGTCGGCGGTAGCCCGGACGTCGGTGAGATCGCCGATGGTGCGAATGTTGTCCGCGAGGGCGTCCAGGGTCGTGCCCGGAGCGAACAGGCGCGGGTTGCCGATGCCGACACCGAACATGCGGAATCCGAGCCGGTGTCGTGCCTCGTTCCACGTACGCATCCAGTCCGGGTCCACGTGGCACGCGCCGTCGGTGATCATGACGATGTCGCCGCGACCGCGACCGTCGCTGTCGTACTCGGCGGCCAGGATCTCCACGGCCGACGACAGCGGGGCCTGATAGTCGGTGCCGCCCGCGAAGAACAGCTCGGCCATCTCCAGCACGTCGTCGATCGCGGCCGGAGCGGCCGCGGGGAACCGGAAGACGCGAACCTCGATCGACGAGGAGAACAAAATGGCGACGAAGTCGCGCCGGGCACCCCGGGCCTGGTCGAGCAGGGCCAGCGTCAGCGCCTTAGCCCACGCCTCCCCGGTGACGTCGGTTGAGGCACCGCGCGGGGGCACCCCCATGGACCCCGAGCAGTCGACGCAGACAATGACGGCGCCCTGTCCGGCGGGTTGCTCGCCACGCATGTCGTAGGTCATCAGATGTCGTTCGGCGAGACGGACCGCGAACACGGCACGCAGTGCGGGCACCGCGAGGTTGACGAGTTCGGAGGGAACCAGGCGGGTCGGATCGTCGCCCAGGGTGATGCCGACGAGCTCCCCGACCGTGTTCTCGACGCGGTGGGCGCGTTCGCCCTGCGCCATCTGCCGGAATCTGCCGATCAGGGCGGCGAACTCGGCGAGGCGGTTGGTGCGCAGGCGCTCGGCGAGTTCAGCGCGCCGTGCGCCGGACATGTGTTGGAGGCGACCGGGGTCCACGCCCCACGCGCGCATCATGACCGCCTCGGCACGCACGGCCTCCGTCGCCTCGGCGCACGCCCGGCGCGCGGCGATCAGGACGGCCGGGATCGACGCGGCGAGCTCCCTCGCCGCGTCGGCCTCGGCGACGTCGACGGCGAGGCTGGCAAGCTCGGCGGTCTCGACCGCGTCCTGAACCGCGGTGGCGGCGTCGGCAGGCACGATGCCGTCCTCGCCGGTCCGGTCCGCCGCCTCACTCACGGTGTCGGCCACCGCCTGCGCGGCGTCGGCGGCAACGTCGCGGGCGCGTTGTGCCGCGTCGGCCCGTTCCCGGGCGGCCTCGGTGTGGGCAAGCATGTCGCGCAGCGCGTCGGCCTGCGCCAGGACGGCCATCGCGGCCGCGTACGGGTCGCCGGCGGTCTCGCGGTGCAGGTCCGCGTACTCGGGGCTGCCCGTCATCACCGTGACGATGCGGTGGTTGACCAGGCGGGTGGGGTCCATCCGATCGGCCTCGCGCACGGTCGGGGCGACCTTGTAGGCGCAGTTGAAAACATCGACGAGGAGGTCGTCGGTGTAGTCGTGGTGCTCACGCAGGTCTTCGGCGAGCTCGTCCAACGCGGGCGTCTGCCCGACCTCGGCCCAGGTCATGCGGTCGAAGCGGTCCGCGACGACGACGGCCGTCGCGGCATCGGCCCGTGGACCGGCCGCGGCCAGCCACCGCCCGGCACGGCGAGCCAGATCGCGGAGGCGGGGGATGTGCTCCGACACGGGGCGGCGCTCCTCAGACATGGGTCTGCGCGACGCTGGCGTCGATGCCCAGGGCCTCGACCAACACCCGTGCGTGCACCGCTCGCTGCCGGGCGAGGACACGATCGATGGACGCGGTGGAGCGTCCGCTGCGCTCCGCCGCAGCCCGCAGCTTCACCAGCTCCTTCTTCGCCTTGTTGAGCTTGCGGTTGCCCTCCTTGACCGCCCAGTCGCTCAGCTTCTGCGCCGAATGCCCGGCCTGGGCGTCCAATGCGGCCTCCACCTCCCCGATGCCGGCCGCGAGATCGAGCGCCCGACGGGCGTCCGGGTTGACCAGTTGCAGCACCTCGCGCTCCACCGTGGTCCGTTGCACGGGGGAGTCCCACAACACGTGCATCAGCATCTGGAGATCATCCTCGACCACCTCGTCGCGACCGGCCAGGTACGCCGACGCCTGAAGCAGGCGCACCGACTGTCGCCACCGGCGATCGGAGGCGACGATCTCCTGCCGATGCAACGCGACCCGCAGCGCGCAGATCGCGTCCACGATCACGTCCGGGACCCCCACAGCAGGCACCGACACCTCGACCCCGTGCCGCAGCGCCGACAACTCGACCGTGGTCCGCGCGGACTCGGCCCGCTTAACCACCGCGGACCGCATGAGGTCGGCGAAGTTCGTCGGATCCGTGAGGTAGTCCACCTCCATCCGCACGAGCAACCGGTCGTAGATCGCGGCGGACTCGTCACCGGTCGGCAACTCGTTGGACGCGCAGATCGCGCCGATCAACGGGCACACGATCGGCGGCCCGCCGTTCTCCGGGTGATACAACCGCTCGTTCAGATAGGCGAGCGTCTCGTTCAACGCGGCCACGGAGCATTTGAAGATCTCGTCGAGGAAAGCGATGTCGGCCGTGGTCGCACGACCGTCGTAGACCTGGCGATACTCGCCTCTCACCAGCGCCGGAATGTCGATCGGGCCGAACATGCGGGTGGGGGAGGTGAATTTGCTCAGCAGGATCTCCCAGAGGTTCGCCCCCTCGATCCGCCCCGTCAGCTCCCTCGCGAGTTCGGATTTCGCCGTCCCCGGAGGCCCCAGCAACAGCGAGTGCTGGCCCGCCAGCATCGTCACCACCAGGACCCGGATCGTCTCGTCCCGCTCCCAGAAACGAGCCGCCAACTCGTCCACGATCGCGCGCATCCGCCGTGCCGTGTCCACCGCGTCGCCGTCGTCCACGTCTGTTCCTCTCCTCGCGCATCCGCCCAGTCGGCACCGGCAGGCTAGCGGTCACTCAGTGTAAAAACGTCCGTTTCTGCGCAACTTCATCCACGTGAGTGGCGGACGCCCGGTTCGATGCTCCTACGAGTCGGGGAGGAGTACGGGGTTCGGATCGGTGGGGTGAATCGGCGCGAGGCGAGCCGCCGTCCGTCCTCTGCACATCGGGCAACAACGTCCGTGCCCCTCCCTGCTGTTCAGCCGTGCTCCGGCCGTTGTCACCGCGCGAGCGGAGAATCGGCGGCTGGGACCCCGAGAACCTGGTCCGGTGGCTTGTAGGGAGCAAGGTCCAGCTTGGCTGTGGTGTGCGTTCTTGTGGCGATGCTGTTTCGCAGGTGGCGAACGGCCATATCGCAGATCGCTTCGTGGCTTCCGGCAGCAGGGCAACGATCGCTCGCACCAACGCTGTTACAGGACTCGCCTGCCCACCCGAGTGCCGAGTACGGAGTAGTGTGCGAGACCGACGGCGTATCGCCTCGAAGGGACCTGGGATGACCGATGCGACGCCCGTGGAGAGAACCGTGGCAACGACCACGGTCGACTGCCGTTCGCACGGCTGGTCCTTCCCCGGGTATCGCATCCGCACCGGCCGGGCGCCGTCGCCGAAACGAGCGCTCCAGCCTTCTGCGGCTCCCGTCGGCGATTGGGAGCGTTCGGCGAGGTCGCCGCGCCGGTCACGGCCTGAACCGGTCCGCGAGGACCGGACGGCACCTGCGTCTGTAGACAGGCCCGGGAACAAGGGCGGTTCGAAATTGCGGATCCCGATCGGTGGTCGAGACGTCCGCCCGGCCGGTTTCGATCCGGATCAGCTTCGAGACGCACCGGTTCATGCCCGATACCTCGCCCCGCTGCCTTCCGTTCGCCGTCACCCCGTCCCGTTCCGGGAGGGGGTGCGAGGTCTGAACGCGGGTTCACCCAGCGCGACCTCGCGCCGGAGATGGACTGGTCGCTGTCCAAGCTCATCCGCATCGAATCAAGACGCGAGATCCGATGAAGGACAGATCTGCGACGCCCTATCTGGGCACGTTCTGGGAGATCGAGCAACCTGCCCGCCAGCCGCGGCCTCGACGCAGTTGCCAGCACGGCTCACCACACTCTTGCGCCGTGCTCCCGCAACCTTCGACCCAGGACAGAGCTTGACAGCCGGTGAAACAATGCGCGTCTGCAACGCGCCGGGGGAGCCCCGCTCGGTCGAGCGAGGCTCCCTCGAGGTTCCGAATCGCCGGGTTGTTGGTTTCCAGGCCCTGACGCGACGGTTCAGACTCCCTGTGTGTTGTTGTGGTACCTCCGGTCTCCGGTCCCTTTCACCAGGGCCAGAGACCGGAGGCTCGCCACGCGATGAACGCGCCGGTGAGAACCGCTCCGTACGTCCGCAGGTAGTACGCGACCAGCCGTCGGATTCGCTTCATCGCGGGCCGCTTCGCCAGCACCGCTCGCCATACGAGGAGAACCCTCGCAATCAACCACTTCCACACCTCGAATTCGCCTTTCTTTCTGGAAGACATGACAGTTGGTATTCCCGAAACAGGGATGAATTCGTGAAAACCGCGGCGCTTCACGAGGTCCCTGCGAGACGTGGTTCGGATGGCGTGGGGTGGGAGCTTAATCCACAGAACCGCCAGGGCGCTCAAGTCGCCGACATCGTGTCGCTTCTTCACCCCCTCGAAGGGGTCGGCGAAGAAACAGCCACCTGGCAGATCGACAGCTCGCAATCAGCCGAAGTCGGCGCATAATGACGAGTGAGTATCGCCCTTCAGGGCTCTGACCTGCACATATGTCGCCACTCCGGTCTCCGCTACACGAACCTGAGTTCGAATAGGTCGCCCGTGATCCCCCGGGCCCGCGGTTGAGATCCGACTCCCGCAGGCTTTCGATACGCGTGCGCGCGCAAGCGTGTGTTCCGTTCGCGCGGGACTTTCATGACCCCGGCCCCGCCCTTCTTCACGGAAGCACCCCCTTCTGGCGACCCACGAACCTCGCCGGTGTCCCGAACTGGAACAACGGTTGCGTAAAAACGTACGTTTTTGCGCACTCCCAAGTAGCGATAGAGGCCTCCGTTGCGGGATCACGATTTCACTCACGCCCCAGTGTCAGAAAAAGGGCGAACCATTCAGAGCGGGCCGAGCCGCCCGCTCTGAAATTCCCGTTGTTCAACACCAGACGAGATTTTCGATTGAATAAAGATGACCGGCCGCCTCCGGCGCAACGGAAACGGCGCCTGTCCGTTCGGTTCCCGGCTGCGGAGGCAAGGGCAGAGCGGTACGGCGTTCGGCAAGTGCTCGGTCAAGATCCTTGGCATCCGCGGTGGCGCCGAACGTCCCTTTGCCGCACTTCGGGAGCGCGGTCAGGTGCTCGGGAGCGGGCTCGCGGTCGGCGGCCACGGCGTGCAGTGCGTCCCGACTGGTGGCCTCGAGTTTCGCAGCCCGGCTTGCGTTCGGGTTGATGCAGCTCGCCGCGCGGCGGATCTCGTCGTACACCGCGCGCGGCACGGCCTCCCACGGCGGGGCCTCGGCCTCGCCGGTCGCGCTCCCAGCGGCGGCCGGTGCCTCCGTCGGGAGGGTCAACAGCGTGTCTTAGGGCGCGAGGTCCGGCGCGGGCCGGTTGTCCGCCGGCTGGAGGGCGGTCGCGCGGAGGGCGCGGATCCGATCGAGGGAGGCGGCCAGGGCTCGGGCGTGCTCGGTGGTGCCGAACTTGGTCGGGTCGACGGCCAGCAGCTCCGTCCAGTGGGCCTGTGTGGGCCGGCGCTGGGCGAGTGCGTTGAGCGCGTTCTTGGTCTTGCGGGAGAGTTTGGCGGCGCGGCCCTTGCGGACGTCGAGGCGCGTGGCGGCGCGAGCGGCGGCGTCGTACATCTCCTTGGGCACCCCCAGGTGTTCGGCCGAGTCCTCGGGGGCGCCCGCGCGGGGGTTCGCTGAGGGCTCGGACACGTCGGCGGGGACATCGATGGCCATCTGGCCGTCGAGCACCGGTGTTCCGGGCTCGTTCGCGTCGGCGGCGGGGGCAAGCGGCGGTTTGAGGGCGGCGAGTTCGCGTTCGAGGGCGCGGGTCCGCTCACGGGCGGTCTTGAGGTCGCGTTCGGCACGTCCGGCGCGGGCGGTCTCGTTCTTGACGGCGCCCACCAGGCGGACCTCCTCCTTCTCGGCCTTGGCGACCTGGTCGCGCAGGTTCTTGATCTCTTCGTCGCGCTTCGCCAGGTCCCGGGTCTGCTGTTCGAGTCGGGGCTGCATGGCGTCGAGCCGGCCGCGCTGTTCGCCGGCGGTGTCGGTGAGCGTCTTGTGTTCCTCGCGCAGAGCGGCGAGGTCAGCGAGGGCCCGGTCGCGTTCGTCGGTGCGTTCGGTGAGCGTCCGCTGGCGCGCCTCCAGGCTGCTGCGGTCCACGGCGGCCTCGCGGTCGAGCTTGGCGTGGGCCTTGACGAGCTCTTCGTGGGCGACGGCCAGGGTGGTGAGTTCGGCGCGGGCGGCGTCGCGTTCGCGTTGGTGGCGGTTCGCGGTCTCGCCAGAGGCGTGGTGGGCGACGCGTTCGTCGTGCAGGTCGCGTTCGAGGTCGGCGGCGCGGGCGAGCGCGGTGCGCGCGGTGGTCACGGCGGCGACCACCAAGGGCGGCAGCAGGCGGGCGTGCGAGCGGGCGAGGTGTTCGCCGGCGTGCGCGGTCTCGGTCTCGGCGCGGGCGGCGGCAGCGTCGGCGGCGGCGGTCTCGGCGAGAACGATGGCCTCGCCGCGGTCCCGCTTGGCCTGTTCCGCCTCGGTGCCGGCCTTCTCGGCGGTCTCGCGGTGTTCGCGGACGCGGGTCTCGGCGTCGTCGTGGGCGCGGGTGCGGGCGTCGGCGATCTCGCGGGCCACGCGGTCGGTGTCGCGGGCGGCGGCCAGCGCGTCGGTCAGCACAGGCGCCAACGCGATGAGTTCCGACAGCAGTTCCCCGGCGCGCTCTCGGGCGCGCTCGCCGCGTAGCAGCACCGCGTGGGCGGTCGAGGCGTCCCGTCCCACAGTGGCCATCGGGGCGGGCGCGGGGGAGCCCCCGGCCTGGCGGAGCTTCAGCGCCTCCAGGCGGTGAGCCGGGTTGCTGTGCTCCGCACAGTACTTCGGGTTGGGCCCCGTACTCCCGGGCGTGCGCGGCCGAGGCGGGGCGCCGCACAGCGGGCAGCCACGGCCGGTCAGCCCCTCGTCCAGGCGGCGGACGCCGATCGGGTCGGTGGATGCGTCGGTGCCGTCCATCGGATTCCTCTCCAGGGGCATCCCGGCGGGCCAGGGGCGGCGCTGGGGCGGGGGTCGTCGCGTTCACGGCGACGGCGGGCACGGTCGCTGTCCGTGTCCGAGTCAGCATAGCGCAATGCGTTGCGAGCTCAATACAATTCGTTTCAATGCATCTATTGTATTGCATTGATTGATCAAGCCTCTGAACTGCTATTCTATGTTCTAAATCCGTACAACGCATTGTGTTGCTGCAAACGAATTCCGTATATAGACGGATCTGGGTTAGATTTCAATCCCTCTGTAGCCCATCCTGCTAATCCGGAGCCGGCGCCGTGGGTGCCCCACCCGGTGTGCTCCGGCGCCCTGACTTGCGGATTTCCGCTCAAGCCCACGTGATGGCCGATCGGGCACGTCCCAGAGCCCTTGGGGAACTGAGCGCCCGAGTTGGCCGCGCGGGCCAACTCGGGCGCTCAGTCACACACCCGTGTGATCCGGCTACCAGACCACGGTTGCGCACCTTCGCCGTCGAAGCCTCCGAGAAATCAGAGGGGGCTCATTTCTGCGATACATATCCATCGCGCGAGAAGGAAGGGATTGCCACCTATTACTGGGACGAGCTCCATGCATGTGGTGCACGCTTAGACTTTTACGAGGAACCAATTCCGGTTCCACCCTCATAGATTGGAAGGTCGAGATGAAACGCGAAAATTTGAAGCTGGATGAGAAAATGGAGTATGCGATGCGATACGGAATGTGGATCGTGAGATTCCACCGCTTGTACGAGTTGGTGGTGCACTTATTCGATGTGTGTGTCTCGAACGATCTGTGGCCGTGGTAGCCGTCGGGGAGAGGGTTTCGTCTGCGGTTGGCATCGATGCGACGAAACTTTGGTCTGCTTACCGAGTGGGATAGTGCTCGGTGATTTTGGCTCACGTTGAATCATTGGTCGGAGTCTTCGGATCGTTCCCGCGGTAGTGGAACGAACTGTGGCCCCGTTACCCCGAGACTCGGGGTAACGGGGCCACAGTTGAGACTGTGACGCCCAGTGGGACGACTACCGCTGGCTGCGGTACTTCCAGGCCGCGATACACATCTTGCCCACGAACGTGGTTACAGAGACTGCGATGTACCACCGAACGTCGATGTCACTCGTCATGAAGAAGTAGTCGTAGAGACCTACGAAGTTGCGCGTCCAGTCGATTCCACGCAGGAACAACCGAAACTTCCCGCTGAGACAAGCCCTGCCATGAAGCGACGTTATACCTGTTGTCGCGACAGGGAAGCGATTGGTAGACTCACCATTGGATGGGACGAACTGAGACTCTGAAGAACTTTCGGGTTCGGATGCCACAGGGAGTTCCCTTCTAAGAAGAAAAAGCGAGAACCGAAAAAACATGAGGTCGCCGCGCCCGGAACCCGTCCCTGAGAAGACGTTCCGGGCAGGCGGCCTCACGCCCATTACGATAGCCGAATTCAGCGCGACAGCCCATCGGTTTTCCCCTCGCTGACCCTTTCCGATTCGAATAGCCGGTGACCTGCGGAAACACGTCGTGAAGGGTTTCGATATCCCCATCCCGGCTTCCGCAAAGGGAATGCGGGCAGCATCGGGGTCGGCCTTGGGTGTGAATGGCCCCCTTGATCGAATCCACGCGAATCGCCCGATTTCGGGCCCAAGCAGATTCGTCAACATCGCATACAGGGGCTCTGACCTGCATGTTTGCGAGATTCCCCATCTAGAGGCCGAACTGAGGCCGCCGAGGGTGATCCGTTGTCTGACCCTGTGATCGCCTGTCAGATCGCCGTACACGGCATCGTTGCAGGTCAGGGCATGTGTAAATCGAGGGTTCACGGCCCGCGCGGCACCTGCTCGCGCTCCTCATTCGCGATACGACGGGGGCGTATCGCGAATGAGCCGACGATGCCGATCTTCCGCATAACGTGGATTATGCGGAAGGTGGGGTAGCGTGCCGGCCATGCACACCGACCCCCGGCCCGGCCCCGGGATCGAGGCCCGGTCCGGCGCCGAACTCGTGCTCGCGCCGAGCCGCGCCGAGGACGCCTACGCGCACATCCGCGACCAGCTCGGCACCGTCGCACCGCGCGATGCGGCCACCGGCCGGCTCGGCCCCCGCGAGGACCGGATCGCCCTGCTCGCCCGGCTGTGCGACCGGGCCACGTTCGAACTCGTCGTCGCCTGGCTCAGCTCGACGGCGGTGGCGTCGGTCGACTCCAAGCGCGCGTACGCCGACGACCTGCGGATGTGGGCCGGGTACGCCGCCGAACTCGGCCGCGTGCCCTTCGTGTTCGGCTGCCTGAGCGCGGACGACGTCACCGTGTGGCGCCTCGCGGAGGAACGCCGCGGCGCCAAACCTCGCACGATCGCCCGCCGCCTCGCCGCCCTGTCCTCGCTGACCCGGTTCCAGGCCGACCGCCGACAGGTTCCCCTGGTCAACCCGGTCACCCGGGACAACCGGCCCCGGATCGACCGCGCCGATCACTCCTCCGACACGCCGATCCTGGAGAAGGCCGAGATTCAACGCGTCGTCCACGCGGCGGAGACCGTCCACGAGGCTTTGGTCGTCACCCTGATCTACACCCTCGCCGGCCGCGTCGGCGAGACCTGCGGCGCCGACGTCGACGCCCTGGTCCATCGCGGCGGGCGGTGGATCGTCACCTTCCGACGCAAGGGCGACAAGCACACCGACTTCGTTCTCCCGGACCGCGTCGCCGATCTCCTGCTGGCCGTCCTCGACGGCCGCACCACCGGCCCCCTGCTCGTCGACGAGCAGGGGGAACGTCTCACCCGGCACGACGTCGACTACCTGCTGACCCGCCTCGGCCGCCGGGCCGGCGTCCTGTCCGGACGCGATCTGACCCCGCACGTGCTGCGCGCGTCCCGGCTGACCCACATGCACGACGACAAGGTGCCCCTGGACGAGATCAGGGAGTACGCCGACCACGCCGACCTCGCGACCACGCTGGTGTACGTCCGCCGCCGCGACGACGGCACCAGGCGCGCGGCCCACGCCGCCGCCGCCGTCCCCCTCTACGACCACCTCATCGACCGCTGGATCCCCTGACCCGGTGGTCGGAACTCAACGGCCAGGACGCCACCTCCTCCAGCAACGTCCAGACTTCGATGAGGTCCTCGGGTTCCCACTCCTGCCGCATCGGCGGTCTCACCGTCGTCGTTACACGACGACGGTGACGCAGGATCACCACCACATCTTCGAAAACCCCTAAAACGCAGATAAACAAGCCTCGAACACGCTACAGAAAGCAACTTGTCGTTTCGTCGTTCCTTCGGGAGAACAGGCCCGTTTACGGGAGTTGGAGGGTGAGGCCGCCCGGGATGGCGTCGAAGGCTTCTTCGACGCGTTCGGCGAGCGTGGTGCGTCCGCCGTGGCCGCGTCTGCCGTCGTGGCCGCGGCCAGCGACCCAGTTGCGGGCACCGCAGCGCCAGGCGGCCAGAGCGAATTCGCCGAGCAGGCGTAGGCGTACGTCGTCGCGGCCGTGGACGCCGAGGCGTTCCTCCAGGACGGCGACCAGTTGTTCCTGCGTCTTGATGGAGGACAGGACGCTGTGGTCGCGCAGGACCGGGGTGCCGGCGGCGAGGCGGCGGGTGGCCATGAAGCGGGTCTCCCACTCGGCGTCCATGGTGTGGATGGCGGCGGCCAGTGAGGTGCGCAGGGCGGCGAGGGCGGCCCCGCGGTGGCGCGCGCGAGTGAAGTCGTCGAGGTAGGCGGCCCAGAGTTCACCTTCGGCGGCCATCGCCACGTCCTCTTTGGAGGCGTAGTAGCGGAAGAAGGTGCTGCGGGCGATCTCGACGCGTTCGGTGAGGTCGTCGAGGGTGACCCGGTCGAAGCCGTACTCCGTGAAGAGTGCCAGGGCGGTGTCGGCGAGGGCTCGTCGGGTGCGGGCCTTCTTGCGTTCGCGCAGGGGCAGGGAGCGGTCGTCGCCGGCGGGGTGGGGTTCGGTGTTCACCGCCCCAGCCTACCGAGATACGGTCTCGGATCGAATACACACTGGACCTCGATATGCACCAGTGACAGAGTGGAACTCGGTCCTGTTTTTGGGCACGGGGTGTCGTTCGGCGCGCCCGTGTCCGGCGAGGGGAGTTCGATGATGGGTGCACGGCAGGTGGCGGGTTCGCCGGAGATGACGCGTTCCGACGTGGCGGTTGTCGTCATCACGACCCGTCACGTCGACACGGACGTGGGCGAGGCCGCGAAGGCGGCCGTCACGAGGCGGGTGGCGGGGGCTTGGCCGGTCGGGTTGTTGTCGTGGTCGTTGTTCACGAGCACCGACGACTGCGCGTTGATGGCCTACGAACAGTGGACCGAAGACCGGGCGTTGGACATCGCCTTGGTGGGTCGTGACGCGTGGGTGCCGGGGATCCCGGGGACGGAGGTGTCCGCACCGGTGCGCTATCGCGTGTTGCGCTCGGCCGTGTTGGGGACGGACGGGGTGACGGGCTGTGTGGTGACGCCGACGTTCGACACGGACGGTCCCGATCGTCAGCGCCTGCTCGTGGACGCGGTGTTCGCGATGGTCGAGGGGACACCGCCCCCGCCGGGGGCGATCGGGGCGCACTTCCACGCAAGTGTGGACGGCACTCGGGTGTTCAACTACGCCCAGTGGGCCGACGAACGATCGCACGTCGACGCCATGGCCGGGCCCCGCACGACGACCGCCGTGAAGGTCACCGGGACCACGCCGGGCGTGCGTCCGATGGGATACCGGCGGTGGCACCCGCACACCATGCTCGTGGCACCGTGAACGCCGCCGTGGCACCCGAACCCGGGCCGGCCGCGGGCGCGCGGGCGGGCCTGGTGGTGCTGCTGCTCGCCTCGACCCTGGGGGTCGCGGGCGGCGCGACGATCGCCCCGATCATCGAGGTGATCCGCAAGGACCTCGGGGTGGGCGCTACCGCGGCGGGAACGATCCTGACCGCGCACGCGCTCACGATCGCGATCGTCAGTCCCTTCGCGGGCCGAGCGGCCGACCGGTTCGGGCCCCGCGTGCCGTTGGGCGCCGGGCTGGTGTTGTACGGGCTCGGCGGGGGCGCGGGCCTGGTCGCCGACTCGTATCCGGCGTTGGTGCTCTCGCGCCTGGTGTTGGGAACGGGGACGGCGGCGGTGTTCACGTGTTCGACGCTGGCGTTGTTGGCGCTGTATCGCGGCGGCGAACGCGACCGGGTGATGGGATGGCGCACGGTGGCCACCAGCGTCGGCGGGTTCGTCTACCCCCTGCTCGCCGGCGCGCTGGGGCACCTGTCCTGGCACGCCCCCTTCGCGATCTACCTCGTCGGCGTCCCGTTGGGCCTCGCCGCCCTCGTCGCCGTGCCCTCCGCTCGCACACCAACCCCCGACGCTGCGGGAATCGGTGCGACCGCACGCGGCGGGGCGTGGCGGCTGTTGCGCGAACGCCCGTTGATTGCGGGCTTGTGCTGTGTGTGGGTGGCCACGAGCGGACTGATGATGGTGCTCGCGGTGTTCCTGCCGCGCCGCCTGGACCAAGTGGGGGTGCACGACACACTGCTGGTGGCGCTCTACGCGTCGGTGGCCTCCTCGACGACCGCGACGCTCGCGGGGCTGGCCTACACGCGGATGCGCGGACGCCTCGGCTACCCGGCTCTGTTGCGGTGCGCGACCGGGGCGTGGACGGGCGCGTTCGTGCTCTTCGCGTTCGCCGACCATGCCGCCGTCCTGTGGATGGTCCCCGCGCTCACCGGCCTCGGAAGCGGCATCGCCATGCCCACGCTCACCGTATTGATCGACCGGGCCGCGCCCGCGCACCGACGGGGCACCGCAACCTCGCTTCAGGCCAGCGCCCTGTTCGGTGGCCAATTCGGCTCACCGTTGGTGTTCGGGCCGCTCGTCGACGCCACTTCGGTCACCACCGGCGCGCTCACCGCCGCCGGCGGCACCACCCTCATGTTCCTGCTCCTGCTGCGTCTGCGCGATCCCGGCGGGGACGATCCGGACGTTGTCGCGGCAACGACCGTGGGAACCGCGAAGCCGGCGGAGGGACCTGTGTGAACCGTGGGCCCGCCGGATGGCGCCCGGCCCTGTCACGCCAGGGAGGGCGGGCCGGGTAGGGCGCCGGCCAGACAACGGTCCAGGTGGTAGCGAAGGATCGCCTGGGCCGCCGCGGCGGTGCGTTGGCCCACCAGGACGCCGGTGCCCAGGCCGTGGCCGATCGCCAACAGACGGGCGGCCTCCGCCCGGGGATCACGGTCGCCGGCGAGATCGCCGTCGAACTGGGCCCGTCGCAAAACGTCGACCACCTGCTGTTCGAGGCGCCTGGGGCCCTCGACGAACGGTCGCGCGGCCAGATCCGGGTCGGTCATCGCGAGCACCGCGTACGAGGTCCACACCAGGTGGAAGACGCGGCTGTCCTCGTCCGTGGGCAACGCCTCGGCCAGGAGGGCTTCCAGGACCGCGCGGGCGGACGCGGGGGCGGGCAGGGCGGCCAGCCGCGCCGCCCACCGTTCGTTGCCGCGGCGTTCGAGACGCTCCAGCGCCGCGTGCATCAGATGGGCCCGAGTCTCGAAGTAGTACTGCACCGTCCGCAGCGACACGCCGGCCTCGGCCGCGACCGCGCGCATCGTCACCTTGTGCAGACCCTCGCGGGCGGCGAAACGAACCAGGGCGTCGGCGATGTACGCGCGGCGCTCCGCGTGATCGACCAGCTTCGGCATCCACTCGCCCCTCTTCCCGCGCCCTCCGTTTTTACGTTACAACTGTATCAACAAAGTCGACGCGCCGAACGGGGAAGAGATGGGACGACGGCAAGGGGAGGCCGGGCCGAACGCCGCGGCGGCGGCCCGTGAAAAGCGGGGGCGACCGGCGCCGCGGGTGACGGGACGGATGGCGTCGTGGGTGCTCGCCCTGGCGTGCGCGGCACAGTTCATGGTGGTGCTTGACGTGTCCGTGGTGAACGTGGCGCTGCCCTCGATCCGCGCCGCGCTCGACTTCGACGAGGCCGGCCTGCAATGGGTGGTCAACGCCTATGCGTTGGTGTTCGCCGGGTTCCTGTTGCTCGGGGGGCGACTCGCGGATCTGTACGGGCTGCGGCGGGTCTTCGTCGCCGGGCTCGCGCTGTTCGCGGGATCGAGCCTGGTGGGCGGGCTCGCGACGTCCCCGGCGGCGTTGATCGCCGCGCGCGCCGTGCAGGGCCTGGGGGCGGCGGTTTTGGCGCCGGCGACGTTGACGCTGGTGACCACGACGTTCGCGCAAGGCCGTGCCCGGACACGGGCGTTGGCCACGTGGACGGCGGTGGGCTCGGCCGGCGGCGCGGCCGGGAACCTGGTCGGCGGGGTCCTGACCCGGACGTTGTCGTGGCGGTGGGTTTTGCTGGTCAACGTGCCCATCGGCGTGGTTACGGTGGCGGCGGCGTTCGTGCTGCTGCCGCGCGTCGCGGCGACGGTGACGGCCCGGACGAGGGGACGGCTGGACGTCCCGGGGGCGGTCCTGGCCACCACCGGCGTCACCGCGCTCACCTATGGCATCGTCCGGGGTCCGGCGAGGGGCTGGGCCGATCCGGTCACGGCGGGAGCCCTGATCGCGGGCTTCGTGACGCTCGGCGCGTTCGCCCTGGTCCAGGCACGGCTGTCTCCGGAGCCGTTGATGCCGCCGAGGCTGTGGCGGACACGGGCCATCTCGGTGGGCAACACGGTGATGCTCCTGGCCGGGGCGTGTTTCATCCCGATGTGGTACTTCCTGTCGCTGTACATGCAGAACGTGCTGCACTACGACGCCCTGGAGACCGGCCTGGGCTTCCTGCCGCACACCCTGGTCGGCATCGGCGCCGCCCGGTCGGCGCCGTGGGTGATGCGACACGTGGACGCGCGGACCCTGATCCTGCTCGGCTCCGCGCTCGCCGGGGCGGGCTTCCTGTGGCAGAGCGGCGCCGACGCCGACAGCGGCTACGCCCTGGGCGTGCTGGGGCCGGGGATGGTGATGTCCGCCGGGATCGGCCTGCTGGTCACCCCGATCACCGCCACCGTCACCTCCGGTGTCGATCCCCGCGACGCGGGCGCCGCCTCCGGGTTGATGAACACCACCCGCCAACTCGGCGGCGCCTTGGGCCTGGCCGCCCTGGTCGCCGTCGCCGGCGCCGGCGATACCCACCGGGCGCCGGCCGACCTCGCCGCCGGCTACGGCCGCGTCTTCCTCGTCATGACGGCGATCCTGGCCGCCGTCGTCGCCGCGACGCTCGCCCTGCCCAAGGACGACCCGGAGGCGGCCCCACCCGCCGGAACGACCTGACCGCGACGGGGCGGCGCGTGTGTCGGGCCGGACGGCGACGCCGCATCCGGGCAGGGGACGGGTGCGACCTGTCGGACACGGCCGGGCCGGTGGCCGATTCGATCACCGACCGGCACTGGGCAGGAGCATGCAACCGCCGGATTCGGTCGACGCGGCGGGCACGCTCGTGCCGGCCGATACCCGGACCGCGACCGGTCGTTGATCGTCGAGTCTTTTCCCGGATGTGCGAACGGCGGCGCGCCGTCGAGTGGTTGGCTCTCAGACCTCCACCACCACCGGCAGGATCATCGGCCGACGGCGGTAGGTGTCCGAGACCCATTTCCCGACGATCCTGCGGATCTGCTGTTGCAACTGGTAGGGCTGGGCGACACCGTCCGCGGCGGCCTTGTGCAGCATTTCCTCGATCCTGGGGATGACGGCGTCGAAGAGGGCGTCGTCGATTCCCGATCCGCGAGCCTGGAACTGTGGTCCGGCGACGGCTTTGCCGGTGGACGAGTCGACGGCGAGGAACACGGAAACGAAGCCTTCCTCGCCCAGGACACGGCGGTCCTTGAGGGAGGACTCGGTGACGTCGCCGACGGAGAGGCCGTCCACGTAGACGTATCCGGCGCGAACCTTGCCCGTGATTCTGGCGACTCCGCCGACGAGGTCGACGGTGACGCCGTCCTCGGCGAGCACGATCCGGTCCCTACGCACGCCGGTTTTCGCTGCGAGGTCCGCGTTGGCGCGCAGGTGGCGCCATTCGCCATGCACCGGCATGACGTTGCGCGGGCGGGTGAGGTTGAAGAAGTAGAGCAGTTCGCCGGCCGAGGCGTGGCCGGAGACGTGCACCTTGGCGTTGCCCTTGTGGACGACGTTCGCGCCCCAGCGGGTGAGGCCGTTGATGACGCGGTAGATCGCGGTCTCGTTGCCGGGGATCAGCGACGAGGCGAGCACGACGGTGTCGCCCTCAACGATGCGGATCTGCTGGTGCGAGCGGTTGGCCATCCGCGACAGCGCCGCCATCGGCTCGCCCTGCGAACCCGTGCACACCAGAACGACCTCGTCGGGGGGCAGGTCGTCGAGCGCTTTGACGTCCACCACGAGGCCGGCGGGGATCTTCAGGTAGCCCAGGTCCCCGGCGATCTTCATGTTGCGCACCATCGAGCGGCCGACGAAGGCGACCTTGCGCTCGTAGGCGTACGCGGTGTCCAGCACCTGTTGGATGCGGTGCACGTGGCTCGCGAAGCTCGCGACGATGATCCGACGGTCGGCGTCCGCGAACACCCGATCCAGCACGCCGGCGATGTCACGTTCGGCCGGGATGAAGCCGGGGACCTCGGCGTTCGTGGAGTCCACGAGCAGCAGGTCGATACCCTCCGTGCCCCAGCGCGCGAACGCCGGCAGGTCGGTGAGGCGATTGTCCAACGGGAGCTGGTCCATCTTGAAGTCGCCGGTGTGCACCACGGTGCCAGCCCCTGTGCGAATCGCCAAGGCGAGCGCGTCGGGGATCGAGTGGTTCACCGAGACGAACTCGCACTCGAAGGGACCCAGTCGTTCGGTGTCGCCTTCCTTGACTTCGAGCGTGTACGGCCGGATGCGGTGTTCGGTGAGCTTGGCCTCGATGAACGCGAGGGTCAGTTTGGACCCGATCAGCGGGATGTCGGGCTTCTCGCGCAACAGGTAGGGGACCGCGCCGATGTGGTCCTCGTGGCCGTGGGTGAGGATGATCGCCTCGATGTCGCCCAGGCGATCCCGGATCGAGGTGAAGTCCGGAAGAATGAGGTCGACGCCGGGTTGTTCCTCCTCGGGGAAGAGCACGCCGCAGTCGACGATCAGCAGCCGGCCCTCGAATTCGAAGACGGTCATGTTGCGGCCGATCTCGCCGAGACCGCCGAGCGGGGTCACGCGAAGTCCGCCCTTGGGCAGTGCGGGAGGGGGGCCGAGTTCGGGGTGGGGGTGGCTCATGGGTTCTCTCCTTGTCGCGCGGCCCTCGTCCCGGACAGGGAAGGGACCACGCACGGCCGAAGGTGGCCGGTCCGCGACGTGGGACGCGGCCGGGGATGACGAGTTCCGGGTCAGGGGCGGATGCCTTCGCCCAAGGTCACGGTGGTCCAGCCGTGCGAGCGCCAGTGCTCCAGGGCCGCGCGCACCGTGGACGCGGCGCGTGCGCGTGCCGGGCCCGGTCGCTCGCCCCATGTCTGCTCGAACCAGGCGGTCAGCGCCGGGCCCGCGTCGTCGCGGTCCAGGGTGTCGAGTGCGGTGGCCTGTCCCAGGTGTGTGGCAAGCAGCAGGATCGCGGTGGGGTCCGCGTTCGCCCCGTCGACGTCTTCGAGGAAGGCCGCCGTCGCCTGACGCACCGTGCGAACCCGGGGCCGCGGCGCGCGGGTGGCGGGCGCCGGTGGCGGCGGGCGGGAGTCGGCGCGCTCGGGAATCGGGGCGGGCGCCGGGCGGGCGGGGGTCGCAGTCCGCGGGCCGTCGTCGGGACGCGCGGCGGCGCGGGGCACATAGCCGGCGGGAACCGCGCGGTTCGTGCGCAGGGATTCCTCCAGCACCGAGGAGTCGCAGGCCGGACACAACAGGACGCGGTCCCAGCCGACGATCGAGAGTTGGGTGCCCCGCGACGTGCGCGTCGTCGCCAGGGGGCGTTCCACGAGATCGTCGCCGGCGCACGAGTCGCAGACGGCTCGGCCGCGCATCCAGCGCGCGCCGCAGACGCGGCACCGCACCAGGATGCGTTCGTCTTCCGCCTTCCCGCCGACCAGGTCTTCCGTTTCCCCGCAGGTCGGGCACGCGAAATCCCGCATCGGGCACCACCTCCGTTCGCGCGGCTGCCGGCAACTCCACGCAACCGTACCTTCACGAGAGGGTACAGATGCGCGGGGCTGCCCCGAAGTGGGGTCAGGATTGCGACTCGCAGTGGGCGGCGAGGTGTCCGCGCAGCGTCGTCGTGAACTCCTCGGCGGCCGTCCATTGCGCGCGCAGGGTCCCGCACCGCGCCTCGGCGCGTCGATGATATTCCCGCAGGCACAGGCGCAGGCGATCGCGCTCTTCGGCGTCCGGGCCCGGATTCGCGGCGAGACGGTCGAGCGTCCGCAGCAGTTCGCGTATCTCCTCCAACGAGAAGTCGAGTGGTTTCATCCGGCGGACCAGCGTCAGGCGCTCCACGTCCGCGCGGTCGTAGAGGCGGAAGCCGCCCGGGCTGCGGGCCGAGGGTGAAACGAGTCCCTTCTCCTCGTAGTGCCTGATCGTGCGCAGTGACAATCCGGTGCGTTCGGCGACCTCGCCGATGCGAACGTGCTCCCGGTCCACGCGCCGGCTCCTTCCTGCGCGACCGCCCGTGGGCCCGCCCCCGCGGCGGCGGCGAAGGCGTCACGAGGCGCGGAGGGCCGCCGGTCCCACAGCTCGGGACGATTCGACCGTGACGTCAGGGTAGGTCGCTTCGCGTACGACCACCAGACTCCTGCGCGCGCGGCGCGGAGCCGGTCGCAAACGTGCGCGTGAGCGCCCCGCCTTCACGCGTCGATGACGCTCCTCGCGCCGACACGACACGACGCGCGAGGCACCCGGTCGCTCGACTCTCCCCTAACGTTAGAGTAGAGTGGGTGCGGGCCGCTCGAGTTGTGCAAACGCTGGCAGCCCCGCCGTCGAGACCGACGGCACCCACGATCTTCCGGGTGGAGACACCCGATCGGCGGCCGGTCCGGGCCGTCGAGCCCTCGTCGGGACCTGGCTTCGACGGCGCGGTCGGCGAGAACCCACAACCCGCCCCCTTGCGGGTGGCACCACGCGCGCATCCCCGGGCGGGACGCGCCCCCGACACGGAAACGGTTGCATGTCCACTCTGCTGTCCGCGGCCCCACGGCCGCGTTTGACCAGGCCCGACTGGCTCGGGTCCCCCAAGATCTTTCGCACGGAGGTGTTGGCCGGCCTCGTGGTCGCGCTGGCACTGATCCCCGAGGCGATCTCGTTCTCGATCATCGCCGGAGTCGATCCCAGCGTCGGTCTCTTCGCGTCCTTCGTCATGGCCGTGGTGATCTCCGTCGTCGGCGGTCGCAAGGCGATGATCTCCGCGGCGACGGGTGCGATGGCATTGGTGATCGCCCCCCTCAATCACGAACACGGCCTGGGATATCTGATCGCCGCGGTCGTCCTGGGCGGCGTCGTCCAGGTGGTCCTCGGGGCCTTGGGCGTCGCGAAACTGATGCGGTTCGTGCCCCGTTCGGTGATGGTCGGCTTCGTCAACGCCCTGGCCATCCTGATCTTCATGGCCCAGGTGCCCGAGATGCACGACGTCCCATGGGCCGTCTACCCGCTCATCGTCGGCGGCCTGGCGTTGATGGTGCTCACTCCCAAGCTCACCCGGGTCGTGCCCGCGCCGCTGATCGCCATCGTCGTACTGACCGTGATCACGGTCGCGGCGGGCATCGCCGTGCCCAACGTGGGCGACAAGGGCGAACTGCCCTCGTCCCTGCCCACTCCGGGCCTGCCCGACGTCCCCTTCACCCTGGACACGCTCACCACCATCGCCCCGTACGCCTTCGCGTTCGCCCTGGTGGGCCTGATGGAGTCGCTGATGACGGCCAAACTGGTCGACGACATCACCGACACCCACTCCAACAAGACCCGCGAGTCCCTCGGGCAGGGCGTCGCCAACATCGTCACCGGGTTCTTCGGCGGCATGGGCGGTTGCGCGATGATCGGCCAGACCATGATCAACGTGAAGACCGCCGGCGCACGCACCCGCCTGTCCACGTTCCTCTCGGGTGTCTTCCTCCTCGTTCTCGTGGTGGGCTTCGGCTCGGTCGTCTCCGACATCCCGATGGCCGCCCTGGTAGCGGTGATGATCCTGGTCTCGGTGGCCACCCTGGACTGGCACTCGGTCCGACCCAGGACGCTCAAGCGCATGCCGGTGGGCGAGACCGTCGTGATGGTCGTGACCGTCGTCTGCGTGGTGGCCACCCACAACCTCGCCATCGGCGTCGTCGTCGGCTGCGTCACCGCCATGGTGATCTTCGCCAAGCGCGTCGCCCACCTCGCGAACGTGTCCGGCGTCGTGGACCCGGACGGCCACCAGGTCGTGTACGCGGTCACCGGTGAGCTGTTCTTCGCCTCCTCCAACGACCTGGTGTCCCAGTTCGACTACAAGGGCGACCCGGACGACGTCGTCATCGACCTCTCCGACGCCCACATCTGGGACGCCTCCTCCGTCGCCGCGTTGGACGCGATCGAGACCAAGTACAGGGGCTACGGAAAGCGCGTCACCATCGTCGGACTCAACGAGCCCAGCGCCGACATGCACGCCAACCTGACCGGCGAACTGTCCGGCAGCCACTGACCCGTCCTCGACTTCCGACCCGCTTTGGGTTCCGCGGAAGGCAAAGGGGCCGGTGGGCGTGCGCGCCCTCGGCCGAAGGGGCCGAATGCGCGTCGTGCGCGGGAACCGGCCCCGTCACCGCCCGACGCGTCACCGCCGGAGCACAATCCCCTGTGGAGGTACGACCGTGTCCGACACCGCCCGACGGCTCGCAGCACTGGCCGAGCAGGCGCTGGGGCGTCCACTGCCGCTGCGGATCCGCGCCTGGGACGGCAGCGAGGCCGGGTCCGCCGACGGGCCCGTCCTCGTCGTCCACGACCGACGCGCCCTTCACCGCCTGGCCTGGAAGCCGGGAAGACTGGGCCTGGCACGCGCCTGGGTGGCCGGGGAGATCGACGTCGAGGGTGACCTGTACGAGGCGCTCGACCGGATCGCCGACCTCCTCTGGAGACCCGCGCCGCGCGGACCCGTCAGCGCGCGCCTGTGGACGGCCCTGCGTGATCGGGACACGACACGGTTCGTCCGCGAGGCGCTGGCCCTGCTCGGGCCGGCCCTGCCCCCCGCGCCCCCGGCGGAGGAGGTGGCCCGCCGCCGCGGTCCGTTGCACAGTGTGCGCAGGGACCGGGCCGTGGTCGGTCACCACTACGACGTCGGCAACGACTTCTACGCCTTGGTCCTGGGCCCGTCGATGGTCTACTCGTGCGCCTACTGGGACGAGCGGACCCTCTTCCGAAACACCCTGGAGGCGGCGCAGGAGGCCAAACTGGACCTCGTCTGCCGCAAACTCGCCCTGCGCCCGGGGATGCGTCTGCTCGACGTCGGGTGCGGTTGGGGCTCCATGGTGATCCACGCGGCTCGCCACCACGGTGTCGAAGCCGTCGGGGTGACCGTTTCGGTGGAGCAGGCCACCTTGGCCCGCAAGCGGGTCGCCGACGCGGGTCTCGCCGAGCAGATCGACATTCGAGTGCAGGACTACCGGGAGATCCCGGACGGCCCCTACGACGCCGTCTCCTCGATCGGCATGGCCGAACACGTCGGCTCGACCGGATTTCGGACGTACGTCGACGCGTTGTACGCCCTCCTGCGGCCCGGCGGTCGATTGCTCAACCATCAGATCTCCCGCCGACCCGCCGCCGACGAACGCGCGCACCGGGCGGACGAGTTCATCGACCGCTACGTCTTCCCCGACGGGGAACTTGCACCGCTGGGCACGACCATCCGCCACCTGGAGGACGCCGGCTTCGAAGTGCGGGACGTGCACGCCCTGCGCGAGCACTACACCCCGACGCTCCGGGCGTGGGTGGCGAACCTGGAGGCGAACCGGGACCGGGCCGCGGATCTGGCCTCACCGGGACGCGTGAGGGTCTGGCTCCTGTACATGGCGGCCTCGGCGCTCGCCTTCGAGCGCAACGCCATCGGCGTCAACCAGGTGCTCGCCGTGCGTACCGCCGCGGGTGGAGCGTCCGGGATGCCGTACCGGCGGGACACCCGAAGGCCCATCGACGAGAGCCGATAGCCCGCCGATCGCCGATGTGTCGACCACGGCGTGCGCCGCCCGTCCTCCATGTCCGCGAACCGACGCGGGTCAAGGTGTGTGCGGCGTCCGTCTCACACGCGGTCCTCCTCGTGTCGTCGCCGGACATCCCCATGGCTCCCGCCCTCGCGCTCCGGCGGTTCCACGCTTCCGACGCGGGCGGGAGTCTCGCGCACGCGCGGCGAGCGGGAGACGATCAGGGGCCTCCACACCGAGGACGCGAGCGCCCGGGTGAGCGGTGTGACCGCGGGCAGAGCCATCGGCGCCAGCAGGCCCGTGACCAGAACGCCCAACGCCAGTCCCCCCAGCACGTCGCTGGGGTAGTGCACTCCCATGTACACCCGGGCCATCCCCTGGAGGAGAGCGACACCCACCGCGATCAGGCCGATCCGGCGGTCGACGCGCCACAGGCCCGCCGCGACGGCCATCGCCAGCGTCGAATGGTCACTGGCGAACGAGGGATCCGTCTTGCCTTCCACGAGAACGTTCAATCCGGGGTGGTCCACAAACGGTCGCGGCCGGTCCACCCACGCGCGCAACGGCACGTTGACCGCCAGGGCCACACCGACCGGAACCACGATCCACACCGCGCACGCCACCGAGCGGGGGGCGTCCGGCCCGCGGCGCGCGACCCACCAACCGGCGACGACCAGAATCACCAGGGCGAGGACCATCCCGAACTCGCCCGTCCACTCGACCGCGTGATCGGCCCACGGCGCGTGACGCGAGAATCCGTTGAGCCCCACCAGTACGTCCCGATCGACGTCGGCGGGGGACGATGTGAGCACCACGCTCACCCGAGGCCACCCGTCCGGGACCGTGGAGCGCGTTCGATCGATGAACGGGTCATGAGGACTCTTCTCGTGTGACGGCCGCCGCCCGTGGCCGGCCGACCGTGGATCGATGAAAGACCGAGTCGTTGCTCCGCGGATGTCCGTCGAGGTGATCGGCCACCGGAGGACGCCATCCGCCGGGCCGTCCCGATCACCGGCCGACGCGACCCGGAGGTCGTGATTCCAACGGCGCGAGAGTCTACCCTAACGTCAGGGTAGATAGCGTGGTGCGGATTCCCGCGCCGGGCGCACGCCGGGCGTCGGGCCGACCCGACGAGACGGCATGATGGGTTCGGGCCGCGAGGGTCGCCTGTGAGCGAGTTGAAAGGGGTGCCGGGCGTGGTGGAAGGGCACATGCAGATCGGCGAGGTCGCCGAACGCACAGGACTGTCGTTGCGCACCATCCGGCATTACGAGGAAGTCGATCTCGTCGTGCCCTCGGCGCGCAGCCGCGGCGGTTTCCGCTTGTATACGGACGCGGACGTGGAGCGTCTGATGGTGATCCGTCGGATGAAGCCGCTGGGCTTCACCCTGGAGGAGATGCGGGAGCTGCTGGACATCGTCTCCCGCCTGTCGGGGGAGGGCTCGGCCCCGGAGGAGGGAACACGGGACGAGGAGCAGGTACGCACGCGCCTGCATGAGTACCAGCAGCTGGCGGACGCCCGATGCGAGACACTGCGCACTCAATTGGCGATCGCCGAGGAGTTCGCCGCGACCCTGCGACACCATCTGCCCGCCCAACCGGCCACACCGAGCGGGCCCGGGTCGGCCGAAGCGCACCGGTAGGGCCGTCAGGCACGGCCCACGGCGACGCCGGGCACATCGACCCACACGTCGCGCAGGTCGGTGAAGACCCGGTCGGGCAGACCGCGCAGCACGTGCAGGACCTCGACGCGGGCGCCGGCGGCGGTGGCCACGAGTGCGCTCCGGTCGACGCGATCGGCCGCGAACGCGTCTTCGACGCGGCCGGCAAATTCCATTCGGGTGACGGCGATGTCCGTCACGGTGAAGGGCTCCCTTCCTTCGGGGATCGGGTGTTCGTGTGAGGGAGGGGGCGCCCTGTCACACGAGGGCGCCGGCCAGGTCGTCCATGCGGGCGTTCGGGTGGCGTCGGCGGAACGAGTCGCGGTGCCAGGTGTCGGCGAACAGGGCGAGCAGGCCGGCGTCGCGCAGGCGCGTGCACACCTCGCCGCGGGCATCGTCCGTCAGCAGCGCCGCACCTACGGCGTCGGTGGCGCACGCCAGGGTGTAGGGCAGGCGTTGCAGGGTGATCGGAGCGGAGAATTCGTGCTCCATGCGGTGTTGCGCGACGTCGAACTGCATCGGGCCGACCGCGGCCAGCACCGGGGCTTGATCGCCACGCCGGTCGCTCGCCAGGACCTGGACGACACCCTCCTCCTCCAGTTGCGCGATGCCGCGGCGAAACTGCTTGGAACGGCCGACGTCCGCGGCCCGGGCCACCGCGAAGTGCTCCGGGGCGAAGGCGGGCAGTTCCGGGAAACGCACCGCCGGGCCCGCGTAGAGGGTGTCGCCCACGCGCAGCGCGGTCGCGTTGACGAGGCCGACCACATCCCCGGGATAGGCGGTTTCCGTCAACGTGCGATCCCGACCGAAGAGGGTGTGCGCGTACTTCGTGGAGAACGGGCGCCCCGAGGCCGCGCGGATGACGGTCATGCCACGCGTGAAGGCCCCCGAGCACACGCGCACGAAAGCGACGCGGTCGCGGTGGGAGCGGTCCATGTTCGCCTGCACCTTGAACACCAGTCCCGAGAACGGCGCGTCGACCGGCCGAGCGTCACAGCCGGTCGTCGGTCGACCACCGGGCGCAGGGGCCAGGTCGACCAACGCGTCCAAGAGCAGGCGGACACCGATGTTGGACACCGCCGCCCCGAAGAACACCGGCGTGGTGACGGCGTCGGCGAACGCCCGCGGATCGTGGTTCGCGCCGTCGACGTCCAACAGCTCCATCTCCTCGCAGGCCGAGGCCCACGCGCGCGCGTCCAAAGACGCCGCCCCGCTCGCGTCCAACACCTGTTCGGAAGCCGCCCGGGCCCCACCCGGAGCCCGCGAGAAACGGATCATCCGTCCCGGCGCACGACGGTCCACCAGGCCGCACATCTGCCCGGCGATTCCCACCGGCCACACCACGGGAGTCGGCCGCAACCCGAGATGCCGCTCGATCTCGTCCGTCAACTCCAACGCGTCCCGACCCGGTCGATCCCACTTGTTCACGAACGTGATCACGGGCACCCCGCCCGCGCGACAGACCGCGAACAGCCGCCGCGTCTGCGGTTCCAGACCCTTGGCGGCGTCGATCAACATCACCGCACAGTCGACGGCCGACAGGACACGGTAGGTGTCCTCGGAGAAGTCCGCGTGACCGGGGGTGTCCAACAGGTTCAACACCGCGCCGCGGTAGGGGAATTGCAGCACCGCCGAGGTGACCGAGATGCCCCGGGCCTGCTCGAGCTCCATCCAGTCGCTCGCCACCGGTGCGCGTCCGGCCTTCCCGTGTACCGCCCCCGCCGTCGAGATCGCCCGCGCGTGCAACGCGAGCGCCTCCGTCAGCGTCGACTTGCCCGCGTCCGGGTGGCTGATCACCGCGAATGTCCGACGCCGGGCCGACTCGTCGAGCACCGTGACGTCGCCGTCCCTATTCACGGGCGTCCTCCAGTGGGGCGGATCCCCATGACGCCACGTTTCCGCGGGCCGCCGCGGGTCCGCATCGCCGACATCGCGGCCACGCGTTCGTGTCCTCGTCCGCCTCGGCCACGCGAACCTCCCTTCGCCTGCATGCGGGTCCCGTACACGAATCGGACGGTCTTCCGTCCCCCCCGAAACACAACTCTACCCTCACGCTAGAGTAGAGTTGCGTCGGGAGGGAAGCCGCCATGTCGAGCGGAGCCTCATCGGATCACCGGCCGCATGGGCCGCCACGGCAACCCTCCACCCGGCACCTCGACGCGTACCTGCCATCGGTCGCGTCGGACCAGATGCCGACCATATCCGGGGGGCGAACATGAACGGCCATGACGACACAGAACACCCGACGCACCTGCGCATGCGCACCGCGGCACTGTTTCTCGCCCGGCGCACCTCCGCGCATCCTCGCGTCGCCGTCCTACACGACTTCGACCCGGTCAGCCGCCGGGAAGCCGCCCGCCTTCGCGGACACCTGGAAGCCCACGGCATCGCGACAACCGCCCACACACTCGTCCCGTCGGCCGGAGACCGAACGCACCACGGACGCCAACCCACGCGTCCGCCCGTGGATCTCCTGGCCGACGTCAGCGGCTCCGCCGACACCCGCTCCCGGCGACTCGCCGCCCTGTGGCGACTACCGCTTCTGGCTCCCCGAGTCGAAGGGGATCCCCCGCAGACGTCGAACCTGTTCGGCGCCGGCCGCCACGACGTCATAGGCGTCGTCCTCGCCGGTGGCCGGACGGATGCCGCGATCCGCGACGTCACGCTGCTCCCGGCCCATCCCTCGACGGGCCCCCTCACGGTGACCCTCGACGGTCAGCCGTTGGCCCTCCCCGACCACCAACCACTGCACGTCGCCTTGATCCCCGGAACTCCGCGGCTCCAGGTCCACAGCCCCACGCTGGGCCACCGAACCGCGGATCGTCTCCGACACGACCACCACTGGGGCCCATACAGGCTCGACATCGACGGCGTGCCCGCCCACGACGCGCACGGACCGGTCGACCTGCTTCCACTGCCCGGACGTCTCCACCTGCTGCACCCCTGACCGACCCCTCTCCCGCCCGCCGCCATCTCTACCCTTACGTTAGGTAAAATGACGTCGGGGGGAGCGCCTGCCGCGCGCTGCCCGGCGGGGCCTCGACGGCTTCGCCCTGATCATCACGGCCAATGGGAGCGCGTCACGCCTCAACCGCCTCGCGCAGCCATGTGCCCGCCGTGACGCGGCCGGGCAGCCGGCACAACGCCCATGGTCGCCCCCTCTCGTACGCCCCGTCCCGCCCGGCGGTGAAACGCGACCGAAACCCGTCGCACCCCGATCCGAGCGCACGCGCTCCGTCCCACGTGAAGGTTCCCGAACTTGCCCAGTCCCGCCCTGACCGCACGCCCGCGCTTCGAGCGGCCGTCCTGGTTGTCCCCCAAAGTCGCCCGCGTCGAGATCCTCGCCGGCCTCGTCGTCGCGCTCGCGCTCATCCCCGAGGCGATCTCGTTCTCCATCATCGCCGGCGTCGACCCCTCCGTCGGCCTGTTCGCCTCCTTCACCATGGCCGTGACGATCGCGATCGTCGGCGGACGCCCGGCGATGATCTCCGCCGCCACCGGCGCCATCGCGCTGGTCATCGCCCCGCTCAACCACGACCACGGCCTCGGCTACCTCATCGCCGCCGTCATCCTGGGCGGCGTCTTCCAGATCCTGTTGGGCGCGCTCGGCGTCGCCAAACTCATGCGGTTCGTGCCCCGCTCGGTGATGGTCGGCTTCGTCAACGCCCTCGCCATCCTGATCTTCATCGCGCAGGTCCCCGAACTGCACGACGTGCCGTGGGCCGTCTACCCGCTCGTCGTGCTCGCGCTGGCGATCATGGTGTTCTTCCCCCGCCTGTCCAACATCGTGCCCGCCCCGCTGGTGTCGATCGTCGCGCTCACCGCGCTCACCGTCGGCGCCGGGATCGCCGTTCCAAACGTCGGCGACAAGGGCGAACTGCCCTCGTCCCTGCCCACCCCGGGCCTGCCCGACGTGCCCTTCAACCTCGACACCCTCACCACCATCGCCCCCTACGCACTCGCCCTGGCCCTGGTCGGGTTGATGGAGTCGCTGATGACGGCCAAGCTCGTCGACGACATCACCGACACCCACTCGAACAAGACCCGCGAGTCCATCGGGCAGGGCGTCGCGAACATCGTCACCGGGTTCTTCGGCGGCATGGGCGGCTGCGCGATGATCGGCCAGACCATGATCAACGTCAAGAACGGGGCACGCACCCGCCTGTCGACGTTCCTCGCCGGGGTGTTCCTGATGATCCTGTGCGTCGCCTTCGGGTCCGTGGTCTCCGACATCCCCATGGCCGTCCTGGTCGCCGTCATGATCATGGTCTCCGTGGGCACGTTCGACTGGCACTCCGTCGCGCCGGCAACGCTCAAGCGGATGCCGATCGGCGAGACCACCGTCATGGTCGTCACCGTCGCCGTCGTCGTCGCCACCGACAACCTCGCCATCGGCGTCGTCGTCGGCACCATCACCGCGATGATCATCTTCGCCCGCCGCGTCGCCCACCTCGCCGACGTCAAAGCGGTGCTCGACCCCGACCGCGACAGCGTCGTCTACCACGTCACCGGGGAAATGTTCTTCGCCTCCAGCAACGACCTGGTCTACCGCTTCGACTACCCGGGCGACCCCGACCACGTGGTCATCGACCTGAGCGACGCGCACATCTGGGACGCCTCGACCGTCGCCACCCTCGACGCCATCACCACCAAATACGCCCGCTACGGCAAGACCGTCGAGATCACCGGCCTCAACGAACACTCCGCCGCGATGCACGGCAACCTCACCGGAGAACTCAGCGGCGGACACTGAAAACCGCACCGTCGACCGAGTCGGTTCATCGGTTTTCGTCATATTCCGGATCCTCCTCGCACAACACCAAGCTGACAACGCCGAACTGTCAGCGCAGCGTTGTATTTCGGGGGCGTGCAGGCGCACACATCGGGTTCCGAGCGTTGCGGCGCCATCAGCGCCGCAAGGGGAACTCACGGGCTGTCGCACCGATACGGATCCCGACTCCACCGGAAGATCCTCCGTTCGTGGATTGTCCGCTTCGACAGCCTCGGCGAGTGTCAGTGCCCAGGCGGACAATCGGCGGGTGACCCTCGAATCGACGGCGATCGGCGAGTCCGAAGACCTGGCCGCCGCCTTGCGCGCGTACCTGTCCGAGACGCAGTTCGCCTTCACCGGCCTGACCGGCGAACAGGCGACCCGGCGCATCACCCGGGCCGTGGCGGAATGGGCGAAGTAGTCGGGCTGGAGGAGCGAAGGGGAGGCGCCGATGCGTTACATCGACCCGCCTCGCCCATTGAGCGGGGGATGCCGGATCTACTGGTCGCCGCCCTGGACCGCCTATCTGGACCTCCGCCTGGTGCGCGGGAACGGCCCTCCCATCGCCGTGGAGATCGACCGGGAGGAGCGCGGCACCGCCGTGGACAAGCTCCGCGACGAAGGGCTGCGTGGGCGTCCCGCGCTGTGGATCCGCTGGCACGGAGCGCTGCGTACGAACCTCCCGGCCGGTGTCGCGCGTCTGCACCTGCCGGCACGGTCCAGCCGCTCTCCCGTCCGGTACTCGCTGAGCGCGGTCGCCAGCTCGGCGGCGATCATCTTCGGCGAGGCCGTCACCGCCGAGGCCCGAGAGGACGCCCGGCACCGGGATCGGCAGCGGATGGAGGAAGAGAAGCACGCCGCAACTCTGCCTCGGGACCCCGGCCCCATCCGATGCTTCTAGGGAGACTCGGCAGTGCCGGGGATCGGCGGCGGTCGGGCCCGTCAGGGGCAGAAACGCTGGGTGGGCAGGTTCAGCACCTGGCGTCGGACGGCGCTGTCGGCATGATCGCCGGACAGCGTCCCCATCCACTCTTCCCGCAGCGCGCCTTCCCGGTCGACGAAGAACGCGCCGTCGGCATGGAGTTGGTGCAGGAAGTCCCCGAGCGAGGTTTCGATCTCGTCGTCCTTCGCCCACACGCTCTCGTAGGTGTCCAGGGTCCAGGTCCGGCCCTGCGGCCACTCGTCGTTCACCACCACGAACGACCCCCGCAAAGCCCGGTCGAGTGCGACGTCGACCTTCCGCAGGGGAAGTTCGTACAGGGCGAGCAGTTCGGCGGCTCGTTCGGCGCCCACGGCCGCCTCCGCCTCACCGGGGGCGCACGCCACGTACAGGGGATACCGCACCTGGTTGCTGCGTCGGCTCGTCCCCGCCGCACGCCGCGACGCCTTCGTCCGAGACTTCTTACCCATCGGGCGACTTCCCTTCGAGACAACGGTGACCGTCCCCGGAGACAACGAGGGCGCCCGTCTGGAGTTCCGATGCCGGGTCACCGTCCCCCGAAGCGGCACCACACGATCGGGCCGACGCCGCCCCGCCCGTCGGCGGTCAGGCAGGGCGGACGATCGCGCCGGCACGCGAGGCGAGGGTCGAGTGCCATGGCGTCCTCGATGAGTGCTCCCAGCGTTGGGTCGGGCCACCGTCGCGCGTCGGCCAGGGGAATGCGATGCCGACCGGTGGTGATGTCGGGTCCGACGGGAATGTCTGCCAAGCCCGTTATCCGTCTCAGTTGCGGGCTGAATCGTCCGTATAGTGCCGACATGGATTCCACTCCGCGTGCTCCGGCGTTGGATCAACTCGATCGAGCCCTGTTGCGAGCGACCGCGAACGAGGAGACGTCACCCGCTCGCGCGCGTCAATTGCGCTGGGTCGCCGGTGAGTTGCGCAGGGCGCTCGCGCGGGGCGACGTTCTCCCCGGCGGTGCGGATGGCTCGTTGGCCGATCTTCTGTCGGCCGCGAGCGTTCGCAGGTACGTGGAGCTGGCCGAGGCGGGGGAACTGAGTGCTCGTGCGTCCGTCGCCCCCGTCAGGCCGTCCGCGGCGAGCACGCGGGTGCGGCTGGACTGCCTGGGAATCCTGGCCCGTGCGGGTGAGGTGGTCGTCGACCTGCCCGAGCGCCCGGGGATGCCAGAGCTGAGAGTTCCGGTCGGGTTCCGACAGCGCTCACACCTGTTGAGCCGGCTCGCCGCTCACGCCGAGCGTCCCGGGGCCGACCCCGGCCGGCTCCGGCTGTTCGCGGTCATCGGGGTGGTCCTGGACACCGGCGCCCGGCTCGGCGAGCTGTGCGCGATGCGGCTGGACGATCTGGGGGACGATCGGGCGAGCGTGGTGATCACCCGCCGGCCCCAGGCCCGTTCGGTGAGCCCACCGGTCAGCCGGGTGGAACCGCTTTCCTCGTCCACGCAGAAGGCGTTGCGGAACTGGCTCGATGTGCGCGCGCTCCTGGTCCGCCGGGTGCAGGGCACGGCGACCGCGGTGTGGGTGTCGGTGCGCGCGCACCCCTCGGGGCCCGTCGGCATGCCGCTGATGCCTCGGGGTCTGGCACGGGCCTACACCCGCGCGGTCGTGGAGCTGAACGTGGAGCTGGCCGGCGAACCGGGCTGGGAACCGCTGCCGACCCGACTCGAACAACTACGGCGCGGCGTCGGAGCGGAAGGCTGAGGCGGGGCCGGGGGCTGCGACATCGGCGCCCGCCCCGGGCACAGCCCGCACAGCACCCGACGGGTGACGACGGACCCGGGGCGGGCGCCTAGGGCAACTCTCGCAGGTATCAGATCCGTTCGGGGCGTTCGACCTCGAACGCGGGTCACAGTTCTCGACGACAGGCCGGTCGGCCGCCGTCTCTGTGCGCATAAACGGGCGTTTTGGTTCGCGCCCTCCGGTCGCGAGCCGCCTGGGGGGCGGCCTCGCGGCTCCGCCGCGACCGGGGGCGCGCTCGTTTCGCAGGGCCCGAGTCGACACGGGGCTCGGGCTCGGTGGCCGCGGTAGGGGAGGGCTCGGGTCGTACTCGGGTTGCGTGACCCGCGCGCCGGCTCCCCGGCGTGCCACCCCGGACCCCGGCACGCCGGGGTCCGGGGCCTGGGTCACCTGTGTGGGGGGCACCGGAATTGCTCGGCCGGCTGCCTCGACCGGCGTTGGTAGGTGCCCGGGTTTCGCGGGGCCGACGGGGGAAGGGACGTTGCGATGCCACACTCGGTCCGTTGTGGTGGCCGGCACGTCGACGGGGGAGTCTTGGGCAGGTCGGGGACGCTGCGGGTGGATGTGATGGCCTTCGAGATGCCGTGCGCGTCGTGCGCGTTCTCGATGTGGTGGGTGTTCGGGTTGCTGCCGTCGTATCGACCGTCGGGGGAGGAGTTCACCACGACGGACTTTCCCGAGGCCGTCGCGATGGCGCGCGGCATCCTGGCCGATCCGGACGGCGACACCGCGGACATGGCGGCCCAGTTGTGCGATCGGCCCGCGTGGCAGCGGGGACGCGGCTTCAACCCGAACCGGTGCGCACGGTGCGGGGTCCAGGCCGACTGGCACGTCCTGGACGACGTGGTCAACCGCGCCTACCACTCGAGTTGGATCCTGGTCGCCGAGGGTCGTGTGCCCGTCGCCCGGTGGCGTGCCGTCCGCGGGCAAGGACAGGGAATCCACTGGCCGGTCGGCTGAGTCTCGACGCGCGAGCGTGGCCGCGTCGCCGTCCTGCAGGACGGCGACGGTCAGGAGGTCAGTGTGCGGATGCGGGCGGCGACGTCGACGACGGTGGCGCGTCCCTCGGCGGCATCGACGGCCAGGGCGGCCCACTTGGCGGGATCGGGGTCGATGGTGACGCCTTGGTCGTCGAGGTAGGCGGCGGCCACCGCGGCGGCGAACGTGCCGTTGTGGGCCTCCAGCGCAGGGACTCGCGCCAGGGAATGCAGGAGAGCGGCTGCCCTGGCGCGCGCGCCCTGGTAGACCTCCATGCCCATCACCACGCCCTGGTGGCGTGCGACGGCAGCGATCAGCGCGCCGAAATCGGAGATTGCGGGGTCCTCGATCTCCTCGGCGAGTTCGAGGAGTTCGGCGAAAGTGACGTAGCGGGCCACGCGGCTATGCGGCGTCGACGGCGCGGTCGGCCTCGGCGAACGCCGGGTCCTGGATCCAGGCGTCGAACCGGCCCCGGGCCTTGTCGACGAATTCGCCGGGCTCGCCGGTCGCGGTCGACACGACGTAGTCGTGAACGGTCGTGCCGAATTCGGCGGCGCGCTCGCGCAGGGCCGCGAGCTCGGCGTCGGTGAACTCGATGCTGGTGTCGCTCATGCCCACACGGTAGCGGGCGTGGGGATCCGCGGGGGAGCGGTCCTCCCGGTCGGATTCGAGGTGCTCAGGCAAGACCCGTGCGACGGCGTGCGACGGCGGCGACCTGGTGGGCCCGCTCGCCCCATTCGCGGCCGAGTTCGATGTAGAGGGCGAGGGCCGCGTCGATGACGGCCGGGTCGTCGAACAGGGCCTTGAGTTCCAGGCGGGCGGTTCGATACCCGGCGCGCAGGGCCTCGCGTTCGGCGAGCATCTGGTGGCGGGTGACCCGGGCGGCGATGCAAGGGTGCTCGACCAGGACCCTGTGTCCGCGGTAGTGCGCGAGGGCGGACAGGTCCAGGATCTCCCCGACCGCCCGCTCGACCCATCCGACGCGGCCGGGGCCGGGCAGTCCCGGTGGCCAGTCGACAGGAAGCGGGTCGACGCGATCGGCCCGTGACGGTGCCGGGATCGCGGGTCCCTGCTCGCGGGCGGCTCGCGCGGGTGGCGTCGACGCGCTCGCCCAGGGTGGGGCGGTCGGTGAAGGAGGGCTCCACGCCGGCGTCCCCGGTGGAATCGCCCATGTCACTCACGTCGATCAGGGTAGCGCCAAGCACGTTCGATTTCGAATATGCGTTCGAGTCATCGAATGTCTTGTCGGCCGGGAATCGGGCAGTGGCGCCATGCCGGCTGACGCGCGTGTCCCCGGCGTGTGCGGCTGTTGGGGCCTTTGCGGGGACGACGCGTGCTGGCAACCGCGCACGACCGTTACGAGGCGGTCGGCTGGCCGAGGCCGAAGGGGCCGTCGTCGGTAGCGGGAATTTCCGGCAGCCCCAAGGGAGTGACGACGAACTGCTCTCCGGTCCGGAGCTTGTCCGGCTTGAAGAAGCAGAAGCCGGTCCGGTCCACGGTGGTGACACTGATGCGGCGATCAGTCGCGGTTCCGGCCTTCAGGGCTTTGGCGAGATCATCGGGATCGTCCAGAAGCGTGTGCATATGGAACGCCTCCACCGGGCCGATGTTCAACACACGATCTCCCAGCCGTAGGCGGTAGTCGGGGTCCCGAAAACGGACCCCCCTCGCCTTCCCGGCCAGGAGGTCGCCCAGTATCGGGGCGTCGGGGTTGGTGAGGACGAACGTACGCGTGTTGCGCGCGGGGTGGATTACGCAGTGCCCTTCGAGCAGCAGACGCGCGACTCGCAGATCGATCCGCTCGCCGAGGGTGAGCGCTTCAGGCATGCCGAACGTCGTGCTGCAGTGGCGCTGGACGGCCTCCAGGTCGCCGGCGAGAAGCTCGAGACCGTGTAGGTGTTCGTGTGTCGTCGGGTCGTCGGGTGAGGGATCGTTCCAGTCGAAGGACCCCAGTGGATTCCCGTCGACGCGGATCTCGAAAGACTCGCGGCCGAGCAACGACCGGGTCAGGGCAACGGCCCCCAGCACCTCGGAGGTGGATCGGCGGGCCACGTCACAGTCGTTCTCGACCCGGTGGGGCTCCTCCTGCGTATCGGGAAGGAAGAATGTCAGGTCGGCGCAGTTGTGGAAGCGTGCCTTGAGGGAGTGGCCCCTCGTGCCCCTGCCGAGGTGCACGAGGGTGCCCTCATGCGAGCTGGTGGTGCGACCGGCGTCGTCGGTGAAGCGGATGTCGACGGGAGTGGCGGGATTCGGCTGCGGGCGTTCGAGGGGCAGGATGAAAGCCTTGACGTTCTGGTGTGTCGCGCTGAGCCAGGAAGGTCCGCGAACCTCCAGTCGTCTCACCGATTCCGGGGGAAAGGTCACCTTTTCCGGCAGGCCGTAGCCCAGGCTGCGCCGCATGGCGGCTTGGAGATCCGGGTCGGTGGAGACCGCGAAGTCGATTGTGATCGGGCTTCGCAGGTGTGCACGTGGGTGTTGCTCCCGCACGGTCTGCACCACTGCGTCACCGTCGCGTTCGAAGTCGACGGTCCAGTCCTCGTCACGTCCGTCGGTGACCTTACCGAGTGCGTGAACGCGCTCGGCGAGGTCGTCGGCACCGAGCAGAATGGCCTTCTCCTGGCCGTACACGCGCGCCTGTTCCAGAAGGGGGTCACGCATCCAGTAGTCGTTCAGGCCCGGTTGCAGAGACATCAGTGTGTCCAACCGGGACCGATCCCACACGTCGGTGGACTTCAGCCCGCGTCCGGCGACGAGGTCGTCCACGTACTTGCGCTCTGAAGCCGTGAGGTTGCACGGGACGACGAGGATCCAGCCCCACGGCCGATGCCTCAGGGCGCTGATGAAGGATCTCTTGATCTGCGGCCGCCGGCTCTTGGCGCCGGTGGGGAACCCGTCGGGGAAGTACTTCAGTTGATAGATCCACATCCGGTCCTGGGCGTCCACGACAACGATGTCACGGCCCTGGTCCCCGCCGCGGCCGTCGAAGACCTCGACGGTGCAGTTCTCGCCGTACTTGCGCTGGATCAGGGATTCCACGATCCGGTCGTATCGCGGCTGCCCCACATGCTCCCACGGGATGTCGACGATGACGCTCCCCTTTCCTCGACCCGGAATACTCGCACGCCCAGCCGACGCCGAAGCGGCCTTCACGGATGCGGGGCCACGGCGGGCGCGGGTCGGCAATGGACGCACCGAGGAAGTGTTCCGGCGCCGGTGGGCTCAGGCGCCTGCGGCATCCGTCTCCGTGCGCGCGAGTACGTCCTCTTGGTCGGCCACGCCGGCGAGGTGCCACATGGTGTTGCAGATGTTCTCCGCCGCGATCGCCCATCGCCGAAGTCGCCGTCGGCCCCGTCGACGAGCAGGTCGGTGACGACCTTCGCGACGGCCGCCCGAATCTGCCTGCGGCGTTCGGTGTCGGCCGCGCCGTACTGGTCGTCGGCGGTGAAGTTGTCCCCGTCGCTGGTCGTGAGGTGCCGTACGACCTCGTCGACGCTCAACCGCTCGGCCATGGTGTCCCCTTGGTGCGTGCTGGGTTCCGCCTCGTACCCGGGATGCCCCGCCGGATCCGGGTCACGGCGAGCGTAACCGCGTGCTCCGACGTTCAGGCTCCGGTGGATGCGGTCTGTGGGTCGACGGTGGCGTACAGCCGGACCATGTGGGTGGTGCGGGCGGGGGTGCCGTGCCAGGTGACGCAGCGGTGGCCGGTGGGGGCGTTGCACTGGGGGCAGGCGACGGCGAGCCGGCCGGCGCTGCGGCCGACCATGGTGCGGGTCTTGGGGGTGGCGGTGCGGGGTCGGGTGGGGACGGGGGTGTCGCGGATGCGGGGTGGGTCGATGAGGGTGCCTGCGCGGGCGAGGCGGATGGCGTGGTTCAGGAGGGCGGCGGCGTCGATGCGGGCGACTTCGATGGTGCGGGCGCGGGCGTGGTCGGGGGCTCCGGTGGGGGTGCGGGGGTAGGCGCGGGCGGTGGGGTCGGCGTCGCGCAGCACGGTCTGGTCGGGGTGGGCCCGCCGGCCCCGGGCTCGTTTGTCGTCGCGGGACAACCGGCACCAGGCGACCTCACCCGCCCACCAGCGAGCGTGGGCTTGCTCGATCCGGGCCTTGACTGCGTGGTGTGCGGGCCGGTCCTGGACGTCCCCGCCGAGGAGTTCCCCGGCCTCGTAGAGGGTGCGTGAGGGGCTGTGTACGGCTGTGTGGGCTCCGGACGCGTCCCGGCCCAGTACAACCAGCCCCAACCGTCGTAGGTGCCCCAGATGCCGGTTCAAGGTCGCGTCGACGTACCCCGACTCGGTCTTCAAATCGTCCCAGATAACCGGCTTGGCACTGCTCTCCACGATCTCCAGAGTCCGCATGAGGTGATGTCCCAGGGTGTGCCACAGACCCGCTTGGGCCCGGGTGGAGGTGGTACGGAGGTATTCCGGGAGGCTGCGGTTCCCGTAGGGGGGGCGGGCGTTCCGCCTTCTGTCAGACCCGTAGTGACCTGCGACGACGGCATCCGAGACGGCACGGGCATGAGGGGCGGCCGCGTACACCGCGCACCGGTGCCCAATCGCACCCGTGCACACATGCGCGGTCGCCGGGCGCACCCTACGGGCCACACCGGCCTGCAGATCGGCCCCGTCCACCTCCACCAGCCACCCGTCCCGGAACAGACGCTTCAACGCCTCGTTCGCGGTCTGCACGGAATACCCGGCAAGCACCGCCACCCGGCGGCAATCCGCCGTCACCTCCAACTCGCCCGACTCCACCATCAACAGCGCGACCACACGCAGCACCGCCTGGTCCGCCGGACCACCCGGACGCGACCACACCTCCACGGCCACCGACCGCATCCGCGCCAGCAGGTCCCGCACCGCCTCCTCGACCGCTGCGGCGCGACCGGACGCCCGCGGGCCCCGAACCGGCATCCGTGCGGCGTCCTGCACCGCCAGCCACCACACCCGCCCGAACCGGCGCTCACGTTCCACCGGATCGACCGCCACGCGACCTGTGCCGGAACGCGAGGTGCGTACCCACTCCAGCGCCGGCGAGCGAGCCGCGTCGAACGCGACCTCGCGAGCCTGCACGTAGTTCCACCCGGCCAACGCCATCACCTTCGCCGGGCCGTGGCACAGCGCCGAGTGGTCGTCGGAAGGGGCGTGACGGCGCATCAGACTCGCCACCCCCCGCGCACCCAACCCCCGCGGCTCGACGTCCAGACGCACCCGCCCGAACGCATCCGTGATCACCGGACACAGGATCGGACCCCTCGCCGCGATGTCCTGCGGCAACACACCCCCGTCCGCCGCGAACGCCTGCACCGCACGCAACCGCAACCCACCCGCAACCGGCGGCCGCACCGGCCCCTTCGCAACCGTCCGCACGGCGGCCTGGAGGGCGCGGTGGTCGTACACCGCAGCGCCATCCGCCACCCGCGCCGCAGCACCGGCACGCGCCGGTGCCACCGACGCCACCACAGTGCCGACCGACTCCAGGCGCGCCGCGAGACGCGTGAACGCGGCGGCCGGGGGCGAATCCCAACCGAGTTCGCGCACCGCGTCCTCGGCCGTGTGACCGACCAGGACGCTGTGACCGCCGTCGCGGTGAGCCGCGCCCGGCGGACGCACCGCACCCGTGACGGGATTCATCAACGGCGCCACATCCACCGCCGGACACAACCGCCGCGCCGCCTGTGCCACCCGAGCCGCGACGGCCGGCTTCACGCCCTCGGCGCAGCCCATCCACACGTGCACACCACCGCCCGGACCCGAATGCGCCACCACCGCGGTGATGCCCTCCGCCCGCGCGGCCGAGACGAACACTTCCGCCCACGCGAGGAGTTGGGCACGCGACCACAGGCCGCGCACGGTGTCCAAATCGAGAACCAGCAGGGCGAAGAGCCACGACTTGGGGCCAACTTGGCGGGCGAGGTGCATCGCCACCGGACGCGCGAAATCCACCGCCTCGACCGGTACCTGGTCCTCGGGCGGATATACATTCCCCCACCCACCCGACTGCCGCCGGGCAGCTCCACGCACCAACTCACGAGGAGACAACAAGAGGAAGGCGGTCAGGGTCGATTCGGGGTTTTCAGGACAAGAAACATGACCGGCAGCGGCGAGTTGACTCGGCCCACGTGTCGAAACCGACACGCCGGCAGAAGGCAAGGGGGTACCGCCACCGGAGGTCTGCGCTACGATGGCAGCCACCTCGGTGTTATGAGGACGCACGAGAGCCCGCCACCGGCCTAGGAAACCGGTAGCGCGTTCAGTGCCTTTTCAGGGATCGGGAGTCTCGGCGCTGGTTGGGGAACCGTGGAGTTCGCTGAGATCCCGGAAGACCGTGGAGCCGCAGTCCCAATGTCCGGTTAGGAAGCCGGACGGGAGCGGCCCTAGGCCGGTCAGATCATCCGGCCTCCTGTCGCGGCGACTTCAGCCGCACAGACTCTGGCCATCCGACCGGCTTACCCGTGGAGGGGTCTACCTCCAAGAGGTCGACCAGGTCGTTGAGAAACCCGGCCACGCTGATATCCAGTGCTTCGCACATGGCGATGAGCTTCACGGCCTGTCGCGGTTCGAAATTCGAACCGGGCCGATACGACTCCTCCGTGGCGGGGTCGTAATTGGGCAGGCGGAACCGCGTACCGCGCTTCGCGCCTCCCGCTTGCCGTTGTCTCACAGGTAGATCATGCCATTGATTTGCAGCAAGACTGCGCAATGGCGCGTTTCCCAAGGTCAGGAATCTAAAAGCACCAATACGGGCTATTCGTCCGACTAGCTGTCATCGACTTTATAAATAGTTTTATCGACTTTGATTTTTGAGACGTAAGCACACGTGCCGGAGGGGGGGGGGGGGGGGGGGCGGGCCCCCCCCCCCCCCCCCCCCCCCCACAGCCCACGACCACCCCGAAAAAAAAACACCCCCACCCCCC
>NZ_JBVHLU010000050.1:0-78683 GCF_055558835.1 Embleya sp. NPDC025285 | reverse complement strand
GCCCTGCGCGACCAGATCGGTGTCCTGGCGGCCAACCAGTACCGCAGCGGCGGCCTGCCGCCGTCGCTCTCGCTCGCGCTCAGCGGCGACCCCGAAGGCTTCCTGCAGAAGTCGCAGATGATGTCCCAGCTCGACGGCCGACAGGCCGCCAAGCTGAAGCAGATCGCGGCGCAGGCCCGAGCTCTCCAACAGGACCGCACCGAGGCCTCCTCGCAGCTCGCGGAACTGGAGAAGCTGCGCTCCGAACTGAACAAGAACAAGACCGAGATCCAGACCAAGCTCGCCGAGGCCCAACGACTGCTGAACACGCTCAGCGAGAAGCAGAAGAAGGAAGTCCTCGACTCGAACGAGCACAAGACCGACGCCGCCGCTCCCCGTGGCGACATCGACCGCAGCTCGCGGGACAAGCCGGACACACCGCCGCCAGCGAACAACGTCCCCGTCTCCGGCCGGGCCGCGGCCGCGGTCGCGTTCGCGAAGGCGCAGATCGGCAAGCCGTACTCGCCTCGGGCCGTGGGTCCCAGCTCCTACGACTGCTCGGGACTGACCCAGGCTTCGTGGAAGGCCGCCAACGTCTCGCTGAGTCGCACCACTTGGACCCAGGTCAACGACGGCCCGCGGATCTCCAAGGACGCGCTGCAGCCGGGCGACCTGGTGTTCTACTACTCGGACAACTCGCACGTGGGCATCTACATCGGCGGCGGCCAGATAGTGCACGCCCCGCGCCCGGGCAAGAACGTGACCATAGCGCCGGTCTTCTCGATGGAGTTCTACGCGGCCGTTCGACCCGGTTAGGCCCATCGGTCGCGCGCCGAGCCTTCTACGGTTTCCTCTCCCGGACGCATTCCGACCGGCCCGCTCGGCGCGCATCGACCGAGAGCGTGCGCGCGTCAGGACAGCCGCGAGGCCCGAAGCGACCGGCGGCTGTCCTGCCCACGTCCGTCTACGTCGAAGTCCGCGTGCGGCCCGCCGATCGACCACACGAGGCTGCCGAGGGGTACGTCCGGAACCCGCGTCGTGGTCGACCTGGGCGCGGCAAAGCCCGGACGGCTCCTGGTAGTTGGCCGATAAAGCACCTACCCCTGTACGTACCCCCGTGCCCCGTGTCGGTCCCGCTGCTCGTCCCACGCGCACGCCCTGAACCGACCTTCCCGGCACAGACGACGCCAGGCCGTCCCCACCGCACCGCCACGTTCTGCGATGCGGGGAACCAGTCGCCGGGCGACGACGTCACATCACCATGGCCGAGTCGAACGCACGACCACCCGCCACCCGGACGATCATCGTCGTCGCCGCCACACTGATCGCCGCCGCCTGCCTCGGGATCGGACTGTGGCTCCTACTCGCAGGAGACGACGAGGACAAACCCACGGCCGGAGAGCCGATCCGAACGGCGTCCGATACTCCGGTCACCGCATCGGTCGGCACTCCCGTCGCCTCACCCTCCGCCGGCTCCACCGAAACTCCGGTCACCCCGAGCGCTACGCCGCCGGGCACCACATCACCCGGCAGCCGACCGCCCGCCAAACCCACCGACGGTCGCCTCGACACGCGGACCATCTCCTTCGCCGACGCCCGCGGCCTCCCCAAGGTGTTCGCCATCGCCGAATCGGCGACACAGGATGCGGACGTCCTGGCGGGGCTGTTCGCCGGGGCCCCGACCAAGCGGCCTTCGGAACCCGTTCCCGCGACCGACTTCGCCCACAACGTCGTGATCTCCGTGACCGTCGAAGCGGGTTGCCTCGACCCCGAGGGCGCCCGGCTGTACGCGAACGGGAGCCGGCTCAGGCTCGACGTGCGCTTCCCCGATCGCAACACCCCGCCGGAATGCCTCGCCCCGTACATCCGGCTCGCGCGCTTCGAGGTCCCGCGCGCATCCGTGCCGAGCCGACCGGTCCTCGACGGCAGAACACCGGCGATCCCGTCCGCGAACGCCCGCCCCTGACAAGAGCGTTGCATCTGCGCGGGGACGGCGACCCGGAAACACGCCGGCGAGCATCGCCGACACCGGGCCGCGCGCGGTAAGACGGTCGGCGAGCGCGGTCGGCTCTGCTGCCGCATCGCCCGAGCCGTTTCGTCGCGCTCACCGTGACGATCACGCGGCATCGCCGGCGTGCGGATTGCGCGCCGCCGTCAGTGCCCGTCGAGGACGCCGGCGACCCGGTCCATGACGTGCTCCCACCGTGTCCGCTGCCGTTCGCGCTCCTGGGCGCTCGCCAGGCGCTCTTGGTGGAAGCGGAGCATCGTCCGGGCCCCGTCGGCGGTGGGGGCGACGGCGACCTGGATCGTGGTGGTGCCGTGGGTGACCCGGATACGGTCCTGCGGGCGGTAGCCGCGCACCTCCCCGGCCGCGCCCGCGTCCGTCCGGTAGGGGGTGCCGCGCTCCGGGGCGAGGGCCGCCCCGGAGCCGAGCCAGATGGCGATCCCCTCCGGGCTGCTGATGAAGTCCCAGACGACCGGCACGGGGTGGGGCAACGTGCGGGACACGCCGATCTGCCAGCCGGCGTCCTTGGTCAGTCCTGTGGGCATCGTTGTCATCCTTCCTCGGAGTGACGGGCGCGCAGCGCCCTCACCTTGTGACGGTTGCCGCAGTGCTCCATGGAGCACCAGCGGCGGCTGCCGGGGCGTGAGGTATCGACGTAGACGAGGTGGCAATCCTCGGCGGCGCAGGTACGGATACGGTGCGCGAAGGGTCCGGTCAGCAACTCGACCGCGTCCCGGGCGACGGTGGCCGCCAGGTGCGTGCCGCCATGGGTTTCGGCCCACTGCCGCTTCCCGGTCGGTGCGATGGCGGGGGCCAGCGCCGGACGGGCTGCCGCCTCGTTGACGACCTCCAGGTCGCCGGGCGGGTACGGCTCGCCGCGTGTGTGGGCGAGGATCACCCGCAGCAGTGCGTCGCGCAGCCTTCGCAGGTCGGCCACCTGGGCTTCGGTGACCTCCAACACGGGCGTCGGCGTCAGCCGCGACCGCTCCGCCCAGGCGGCCACGTCGACGGGCTCGTGCAACACCTCGTACCGGCGGTAGGGGCCGGGACCGCCGGTGACCAACAGCTCCAGACACAGCGCGCCAGGGTCGAACCGGTAGGCGACGCCGGTATGGGAACGCAGGGTCAGACCCTTGCTGCCGAACGAATCCATGTAACCAGTATAACCGGTTACACGATGGACGTGCCAAGCACCGGCTTCGCTTGTAGCTGCGGCTTCGGCTTCGGCTTCGGCTTCGGCTTCGGCTTCGGCATGGGAGGCTCGCCCTTCGAAACGACGAGTCCGGCCCGCCGTTCGCGTCGCGGGAACCCACTCCGACGTCCCCACGAGACTTCTAGGCTGGGCCGGTGACTTCACCGTTTGCGGTTTCCAGGGAAGAACAGCGGTTCGTCGACGCGGCGCGGGATCTGGCCCGGCAGTTCGCGGCAGCGGCGGACCGGCACGATCATGAGGCCACCCTCCCGGTCGCCAATCTGACGGCGTTACACGAGGCCGGCTTGGACCTGGCCGCGATGCCCCGGGAGCGAGGCGGTTCCGGGCTGTCCTACCAGGCGCTCGGAGAGATCCTCGGCATCGTCGGCAAGGCGTGCCCGTCGACGGCGTGCGTCTGGATGATGCATCTGGGCGCGGCGCAGGCGCTGGTCGGCTACGGACCGCAGTTCTACGCGGAGGAGTTGGCGGCGGGCAAACGGTTCGCGAACGCGCTGTCGGAGCCGACCGGCGGGAACCTCTTCCTGATGCCGCTCCAGCGGGCCGAACCGGTGGACGGCGGATTCGAACTGGACGGCGCGAAGCGGTTCGTGTCCGGGTGCGAGATCGCGGACCACTTCCTGGTCAATGCGCTGCTCGACGAGGGACCGGCGTTCTTCGGGGTGAGCCGGGACGACAGCATCGAGATGGTGTCGATCTGGGACTCGATGGGCCTGCGCGGCACCCGCAGCCAGTTGGTGAACTTCCGCAACACCCTGCTGCGTCACGAGAACCGATGCCGGATCGTCGACCCGACGGCGCCGAACATCATCGCGCTCGGCCTACCGTGGCTGTCGATCGGCATCGCCGAGGCCGCGCTCGACGCGGCGACCGACCATGCCCGCAAACGTGTCGTTCCGAGTACCGGCAAACCGGTCGGCGACATGCAATGGGTCCATTTCGACGCCGCCGACGCCCATGTGAGGCTCTTGGCGGCACGCACCCTCGCGGAACGATCCATGTGGCTCGCCGACCGGAACGCGCCCGGCGCCCTCGTCGCCGCCGTGGAAGCGAAGCTCTACGCCAACGAAGTGGCGAAATCGATCGCGGAGTTCGGGCTCCGGGTCGGCGGCGGCTCGGGCTTTCTGCGGTCCTCCCCGATCCAGCGACACTTCCGCGACGCCCAGGCGGGCGCACTGATGGCCTTCTCGGTCGAGGTCTGCCGAGACATGATCGGCAAAGGCCTCACCGGCGGCGAACAGCCCTGAAGCCGGCCGACTGCCGCCGCCCACCGCCGCTCCTCGCCGTGCCGTGCCGTGGCGGTCGGTGGCGGCGGTGGCCGTCGGGCGGTCGACTACGGCGACCAGCGTCCACCGCCGACGGCCCACGGCACGCACCAGACACCGGCGGCGACGAACAGCGCCCGACCGGGACAAATCTGGACGGGCATCTCGACGCCCGCGTTCGACACCCCGATCGCGTCTCGAACGCATGTTCGGCTGGATGGAGTATCGTGGCGGAATGTCGGATTGTCTCCAGGGTTCGCTCTTCGACCAGAGCGACGTCATCCGTGTCGGGCCGCCGCGCGGCCTGCGACGCACCATGCTGGGCGACGGCGCCTGGATCGACGAGCTGCCGGGCTGGGTTGCCGGCGCGGACGCGTTGTTCGCCGCGCTGGCCGAGAGCGTCCCGTGGCGGGCCGAGCGTCGGCGCATGTACGAACGGGTGGTCGACGTTCCTCGCCTGCTCGCCTACTACGGCGCTGCCGACGAGCTGCCCCACCCCGCCCTCGCCGAGGCGCGCGACCGGCTCTCCGAGCACTACGCGGCGGAACTCGGCGAGCCCTTCGTCAGCGCGGGGCTGTGCCTGTACCGCGACGGCCACGACAGCGTCGCCTGGCACGGCGACCGCAACGGCCGCGGAGCCCGCGAGAACACCATGGTCGCGATCGCGTCCGTCGGCACTCCGCGAGATCTCCTGCTCCGCCCGCGCGGTGGCGGTGAAACGGTACGGCGCCCACTCGGCCACGGTGACCTGATCGTCATGGGCGGCACCTGCCAGCGCACCTGGGAGCACGCGATCCCCAAGACGACCAGGGCGACGGGGCCGCGGATCAGCATCCAGTTCCGGCCACGCGGCATCGGCTGAGCGGCGGCGACCCGGCCGCCACGGGCATCAAGCACCGCCTTTCGACCTCACCGTGCGGCGAGGTCGAAAGGCGGACGGGCCTACTGCTGTGGATGCTCGCCGGGTGTGCCGTCGGGGTGCGCGAGGGGAGTGGGGGAAAGGTCGCTGCTCTCCTCGCCGGGTTCCAGGAGTGTTCCGGCGGCGCCGACGATGAGCGGGTCGGGTACGCCGATCACCGCCTCATCCTTGGCGGGGTAGTCCAGGCGCGTCAGCAGGCTGCGCATGGCTTCGAGCCGGCCGCGCCGTTTGTCGTTGGTCTTGACCACCGTCCACGGCGCGTGCTCGGTGTCGGTCGCCCGGAACATGTCGACCTTGGCCTTCGTGTAGTCGTCCCAGCGGTCCAGCGACCGGAGATCGACCGGGGAGAGCTTCCACTGGCGCACGGGGTCGACCTGGCGGATCGCAAAGCGTGTACGTTGCTCCGCCCGCGAGACGGAGAACCAGAATTTCACCAGCAGGATCCCGTCCTCCACGAGCATCCGCTCGAAATCCGGACACTGGGCGAGAAAGAGCCGGTGCTGCTCTTCGGTGCAGAATCCCATCACCGGTTCGACGCCGGCCCGGTTGTACCAGGACCGGTCGAAGAAGACGATCTCCCCGCCCGCGGGAAGATGCTCGACGTACCGCTGGAAGTACCACTGTGACGCTTCGCGCTCGGTGGGTGTGCCGAGGGCCACGACTTGAGCACCACGCGGGTTCAGGCGCTCGGTGAATCGCTGGATCGTGCCGCCCTTGCCTGCGGCGTCCCTGCCCTCGCAGATCACCACCAAGCGCTGTCCGGTCTCCTTGACCCACCGCTGGAGTTTCAGCAGTTCGATCTGAAGCACCCGCTTGGCACGCTCGTACTCCACCCGGCGGATCTTGCGCTCGTACGGAAAATTCTCCCGCCAGGTCTGAAGGGGCTGTCCCCTCGCATCCAGCAGCACGGGCTGCTCCGGCCTGCTGGAATCCACGGTCAGCCCCTTGAGCAACCGCGGCTCTGGGCCACTGTCGACGTCTCCGGTATTCACACACTGCGTGTGCCCGCCCGTCCCGCTCGTACGCGGGCCGGCCGGTCGGAGATGATGATGCTCGGCACGTCCGGGAGCGGGCCGTCGACCAGGAGGTCGACGTATGTCGGCGCCGGTGTTTCGGTATTCGGCGGCGGGACCCCGGCACACCCCTCACGGTTTCCGGCACGAAGGTCGCCCGCGCCGGTGGCGCCGCACGAGGCGGTCGATGACCGGGCCGCGCGGGGCAGGGCGACCCGGACGAACACTTCGAACCGGCGCCCGCCACGGGAAGTCGTCGTCCGCCGGATCCTCAGGTGCCCGGATCCGGTTGCACCGGCTCGGGCAAGTGGGCGCGGACCGCCTCCAGTTGGGCGGCGAACGCCAGGCCCAGAAAGAGCGCGATCGAGGTCAGGTAGGCCCACAGGATCAAGGACACGAACGCGCTGAGGGGGCCGTACACGGAGTCGAAGGAGCCGCTGAGCCGAATGTAGAGGCCGAGCAGCCACGACAGCAGCACCCACAACACCAGGTACACGGCCGCCCCGAACGCCAGCCAGGTAAACCCGGGTTGGCGGCGGCGCGGCGACCACCGGAAGACCGCGGACGCGGAGATCAGCGCGAGTGTGACGCCCACCGGCCAGCACAGGATGCCCCACACCGTGCGCTGCGTGTCGCTCCAGCCGTACACGTCGGCGGCGGCCCCGACGATGTCGCGGCCGGCCACGGTCAACAGCACGCCGAGGCCGATCGGGATGCCGACCACCACGGTCATCGCTGCGGCGCGGCCGTACTTGTGGAGGAACGGGCGATCACGCTCGACGCCGTAGATGCGGTTCGCGCCGCGCTCGATCTGGCTCATCGCGGTCGCGATGTTGACCAGCGAGAACACCAGTCCCAGGGACAGCGCGACCGCGCTGCCCCCGCCCGCGTCGCGCAGCGTGTCCTGCACGACGGCCGAACTGGGGCCCGTCGACAGCCGGGCGAGCACCGCGGAGACGAACCGGCCGAATTTGTCGGTGTGCAGGACCCGGGAGAGTCCGACGACGGCGATCGCGAACGGCAGTACCGACAGCACCGCCTGGAGCGCGAGCGCGCGGGAGTGGGTGAACCCGTCCGCATAGCGAAAGCGAACGAACGCGTTCTTGACCAGTGTCCAGCCGCCGTACCGGCGCAATGTCAACCACGCCTCGTCGGCGGAGAGTTCCTCGCCCTTCATGTCCCGCGTCTGTGGAACTCGTTTCGCTGTGCCCATGCACCGCTTCTGCCCACCGGTCACGAATGCAGCACTCGGGAAGGGAGCGTGTCGGTTCGTGCACGCACCGTGCCGACGCGGTGGCGGATTCAGCGCATGATGTGGGCGCGCACGTGCTTGCCCGTGGCGTGCTGTTCCACGGTCCACCGGGTGGTGAGCAAGTCGAGCAGGCGCAGTCCGTAGCCACCGTCGCCGTTCGCGGGACGCTGGAGTACGAGGAGGTCGCGGGCCCGATCCCCCACCCCGATCTCGACTCCGTCACAGGTGCGGGTCAGCGTCAACTCGGCCTGGCCGTAGGCATGGCGGATGACGTTGCCCACGAGTTCCGAGACGATCTGCACGACATCGTCGACGCGGTCCTCGGTCCATCCCCAGGCGCCGAGGACGTCTCGAACCGTGGCACGGACCTCGGCCAGGGTGCCGGGGGCGTTCGACACGGCCCAATTCCGGGTGGCGGCGGACGGGTCGGGCGGCGGGGTGGTCATGTCCTGGCTCCAGCCGCTCCTGGTGGTTGGGGTGGACGTCCGCAGTGTCGATCGACGTGCTTGTTCTTGTCGAACTCGGGTGAGTTCTTGAGCTGTTCCTTGCTGCACGCGACGTGGACGACCTTGTTCTCCGGGTCGATGCTCGCGATCGTGCCCGCGGGGAGCAGGACGTGCTTGCCGAAGATCCACGCACCGGTGTCCACCACCAGGTGTGATATGTCGACGTCGTCGTTGTACTTGTCGACCTTGCCGATGTGGCCGTCGAAGGCGTCCACCTTGTAGCCGGTCAGGCTCGTGCCGGCGGTGTATCCGGACTCGGGACGGTGACCCCACACGCTGGGCCCGGTGCTCATGGAGACTCTCCTCGGTTCTCGACGAATCCCGCAGTGGGTGGCGGAGCACCATGCGGTCGGAACTCGTGGGATGCGATGGTTGGACGCTCCTCTGCCCCGCAGCCCCCACTCCATGCCTCGTTCGCATCCTCATCGGCCCGGGGCGCCGCCGAGACCCTCGGTGAAGGTCTCGGCCGACGCGGCGCCCACCCGCGAAAGCGATCGAGGCCGCTCTGTAACGCCCCTATCCCGGGTGGGGCTCGGCGTCCCCAGGATCCACCGTGCGGCGAGCCCGGACGGTGGCCGCATCACACCGGGTGGCGGGGTCGGTGCGGTCAGGGTCGGCCGAAGGTTGCCGCGGCGATCCTGGTCCGCGTGTCCTCCAGACGACGGGACTGCGCTTCGGCGCGGTTCAGGAGTTCGTCCAGTTCCTGTGCGGACAAGCGCCGGTCGTGGTCGGCCACGGCGCGCAGGCTCCGCCAGCACGACGCCTTGCCTTCGACGCCCATGCGCATGGTCTCGAGTTCGATGACGCTGCTCAGGGGCGAACGCCCGAGCAATCGGCCGTTGGGTTTCAGCCTCGCCGCTCGTTCCGTGGCCCAGGCGAGGACGGCCTTCGCGGGTGGTGGCGCGATCCCCAGATCGCTCATGATCCGCTTCAGCGACTGGCGATCCTGGGCCACCTCGTCCGCGATGGCGGACAGCGCGGGCCCGTGCACCCGGCCCCTGTGGTTGCGTGCGATGCGGCGGGCGAGGCTTTCGCCACCGGTGGAGCCGGCGAAGTGGTCGCCCAGGTAGATGCGAAGCAGGCGCGCGGCGTCGGAGTCGTCCCCGGAAGACGGCTTCCCGGGATGCTTGCGCCGCCGCGCCTGCTGGAACGCCGTGGGTGGCGCCGGTCGAGAAGGTTGTCGCCGCGACGGGTCCGACATGGGGGGCTCCTTCCGGATGGGCTACATCGCCAGGCCCGGGTACCCGCTTGGAACGACTCGATACCCGGACCCATGGGTCGGGTGGAAGGGCCGGCACGTCCCTCCGGGCCGGGCCGGCCGAGCCGCATGCGCGGGAGACCGGGCGCGGCCGCATGCGGCACGGCCCGGCGGGAGCGGCGACGCGTGCGCGCATCGTGTCCCGGGCTTCGCCCGAAGCGACGCCCGCTCCTTCGGTCGGGCGGGTGCCCTGCTCCGCCGCTTCCGGGGCCGCGCGGCCGGCGTCGGTGAACACCGTCGCCTCCCGCCAGGGTCCGCACCCGGAGCGAGGTCGGACTCGGCTCCGGGCGTCGGCGATCGCCGAAGGCGGCGCGTGGGCGGCGGCCGGGGCTTGCGTCAAGCCCACGCTAGGGTTCGGTTCGATGGATGTTGGTCGACGGTCTGCGGCGGGCCTTCCCGTGTGCCGCGGGGCGGGCGCTGGTGGGGAGCGGCATGAGCGAGCTGACGGCTGACGACCCGTCGCGGATCGGGCCGTTCCGGATCGAGCGGCGGCTCGGCCGAGGCGGCATGGGGCGGGTCTACCTCGGCCGGTCGCCGTCCGGTCGGGCGGTGGCGATCAAGGTCGTCCGGCCCGAACTCGCGGACGACGCGGACTTCCGGCGGCGATTCGCACGCGAGGTGGCCGCAGCCCGCGCGGTAGGCGGGGCGTTCACGGCCGCCGTGGTGGACGCAGCACCGGACGCGCCGAGTCCGTGGCTTGCCACGGTGTACGTCGACGGCATGTCGTTGTCCGAAGCGGTGGCGGCCCACGGCCCGTGGCCGAGCGCCGAGTCGCGGATGGTGGGCGCCGGGCTGGCCGAGGCCCTCGCCGCGATCCACGGGGTCGGGGTGATCCACCGCGACCTGAAGCCGTCGAACGTCATGCTGGCCCCGGCCGGGCCCGTGGTGATCGACTTCGGCATCTCGTTGGCGTCCGAGGCGAGCGCGCTCACCCATACCGGCAGCACGGTCGGCTCCCCCGGCTTCATGTCGCCCGAGCAGTGTGGCGGGCTCGCGATCGGACCGGCGTCGGACGTTTTCTCGCTCGGCGCGGTGTTGGTCTTCGCGGCACGCGGAGAGGGCCCGTTCGGCACCGGGCCCACACCCGCGCTGCTGTATCGCGTCGTGCACAACCCGCCCGCGCTCGACGGCGTACCCCCGGCGTTGCTCCCGTTGTTGTCCGCGTGCCTGGCCAAGTCGCCGGAGGACCGTCCGACGGCGGCCGAGGTGCTCACCGAACTGGCGGTCACGACCGTCCCGGGGTCGGGGAGGCGCCGGTGGCTGCCGGACGGTGTGGCGGAGGCGATCGCGGGTCGTGCCGAGACCGGGGACGGGGTCGATGCGGGAGCTGCGGCCTCCCCCGCCGCCGCCATGCCGGATGCCGAGGGCGTGGCCCATACGGCACGCCCGCCACACCCGCCACACGCGTCGGCCCCGGTCGGCCCGCCGGCAGACGACCAGCCCCTGCCACCGATCCCCCCGCCGCCGGTAACGGCGCCCCCGACACCGTTCGCGCCACCGCCGACGACGTCGGGTACACGGCGGCGCCCACGTCGGGTCCTCACGGCGGCGGTTGCGGCGATCGTGGTCACGGCCGCGGTCGTCGCGGCCCTGCTCGCCACGCGCGAGGACGGCCGCGACCACCGCAACGCGACCGGCACGGGCGCCGTTTCGCCGAAGCCCGTCGTCACGACCCCCGGCATCGGCGCTCCTCCGTCCGGCGGAACGGCACCAACCTCACCTTCCGCCACCAGCACAGGGGACGACACGTCACGCGGCGCGCCCGACATGCGCCGGCTCACCCTCGGCCCTGCCGACAAGATGGACGTTCGCGTCCTCGCGCTCGGATCGGGCGCCGAGGTCAAGGCCGGGCAACGCGTCGAAGTGCGCTACACCGGCTTCTACTATGCGGACGGCGTGGTCTTCGATTCCACGTGGACCAGCGGCAGCACGTCCAGCTTCGCCATCGGCGTCGGGCAGTTGATCCAGGGCTGGGACGAGGGTCTGGTCGGCCAACGGGTGGGTAGCCGCGTGCAGTTGGTGATCCCACCCGGCAAGGCGTACGGCGCCACGCCCCCGGGGGACATCCGGCCGAACGCGACCCTCGTGTTCGTCGTCGACCTGCTGGCCGCGACCTGATCGGTTCGAGTCCGCCCCGGAGGCGAACCGGGCGATCGACCCGGCCACACCGACGCTGGCGGTCACCGTGCTTCCGTCCGGAATCCGCGAGGACCGGCCGCTCCCGTCGACCCACACCATCCCCGAGGAGCGCCGAGTCCTGTTTCGCACCCCACCTGCGAGCGGACCGACCCGGCGCCTCCGGCAGCGGGGCAACAGGCGCCCACCATCCGGCAGTAGCGCCACCGGCCACGGCACCGACCCCACGCGGAAGGAGAGTTCGCACGGGGTCGATGCGGTAACCCTCGCGTCGCCGGGTTCGCGGACGGACGGGACGCGGGCCGCGCGGCCGATGTTGTCACTCGGTGTTCAGATATGGAGGCGGCGGCAGAACCACGCCTGGAGTAGATCGGTGAAGATGCCGATGGGGTCGTCCCACCCGCCTTCGCTCCAGTCGCCGTTGACGTTGACGGTGAACATGCGTTCGCCATCGCGAGCGCCATAGGTGTAGGACCACGATCCGAAGAGCGCGCCGCCCATGCCCCAGACCGTTTCACCGCAGGGCAGTCTCACCGAGGAAACGCCGAGGCCGTAGGCGGAGTCGGAGATCCAGTCGCGGGTGGGCACGGTCTCGAACATGTCGCGTTGTCGGTCCGCCGGGAGTATCCGGCCTCCCAGCAGGGCACCGAAGAATCGGTTGAGGTCACCGGCGGTGGAGATCATGCCGCCGGCTGCCCAGAACATCGATGCGTCGAACTCGGTCGCGTCGTGAACCGGCGCGCCGGGGTCGGTCCGGAAGAGCTTCGTGTAGTGCCGGGAGTGCGTCCCGTGGATCGTCGGGTCGCTGCCGCGTGGCAGATACGTGCCGGCCAGACCGAGCGGGCGGGTGATCCGCTCCGTGATCTCCTCGGCAAGCGTGCGGCCGGTGGCCCGTTCGATGATCATGCCCGCCAGGATGTAGTTGGTGTTCGAGTACGCCCAGCCCGAGCCCGGGGCGAAGGTGGGCGGATGGGATGCGGCGATCCGCACGAGTGACTCGGGAGTGTGTGTCTCGGAACGGTTCAGCGCTTCCTGGTCATCGGTGTAGTTGAAGATCCCGCTGGTGTGGTTGAGCAACATCCTGATGCTCACCCCGGCACCGTCGTGGCGCAGGCCGTGATCCACGCCGGGCAGCCACCGTTCCGCGGTGTCGTCCAGGCTGAGCCGGCCTTCGGCCGCCAATTGCAGCACGACGGTGGCCACGAACGTCTTGCTGATGCTGCCGATGCGGAATCGGTCCTGCCGTGAGCGCGTGCGGCCGGTTCGGGTGTCGGCCACTCCCGCGGTCCCGAACCACTGCCGGTCGCCGTCGCGGACCTCGGCGAGAATGCCGGGAAGGCCACCGCGAGTCACGGCTTGCCGAAGCAGGAGCCGGATCGCCTCGTAGCCCTCGGCCTCCGATGCCGACGCGGCCTCGGATACGGCGCCCACATCCGTGGCCGGTTCGGCGTCCGGTCCGCTGCCATCCGTACGAGCGGTGTGTCGGTGCATTCATTCTCCTTGTCGCGCGCAACGCGAAGATGGCCGCCCGGCCCTCTTCACGGCGTGATTTCGTCGGCCCACCGACCCATTGGCTCCGGCCCCCGGGCGCACCGGCTTCTACCCCAGGCTTGGGCCCAGCGCCCGTGCGATCCGTCGCGTACGCCCACAGGGCTCTGCGCACATCCCGGCCAGGGCACGCCCGCGAGGCGGGTCTGCCGGGTCGGCTGCTTTCGGTGCTCAGCGGTCCCGGCTGTCGAGCGTCTGCCGCGCGTGGTCCGCCAGTTCGGCCCGATCGACACCGGCCAAGGCGAGAGCGCGCGGCACGGTGCCGATGCGAGCCTGCAGGATCCCGAGGAGCAGATGTGTCGACCGCAGGTCCTTCTTGCGGGCGAGGGCGAAGCTCCGCTCCAGTGCGAGTCTGGCGGACGCGCCCATCCTGGGCTGCTCGCGAGCGCGGCTCGGCCCGGGAAGGTCATAGGCCGCCGGAGACACTCCGATCATGCTCAGGCTGTGCTCGAACTCCCGGTCCAGTGCCTCGCGGACAGCAACGCGATCGAGCCCGGCCGAGGCCAGGACCTGCTGTGCGGTGGACCCCTGATCGGCGGCGATCGACATCAGGAGATGGTGCGCGTCGATCGTCGCCGACCCGTCCTCGTGGGCTTCGTGCGTCGCCCGCACGATGACCGCGTGCAGGTACTTGTCAAACGCGCTCATCGCCGCGTCTCCTCAGCTTGACTCCGGCGGCGATGAGCCGCTTGGCGTGCTTCTTGTGGACGGCCTGGCGGGTGATACCGAGCGCCTCGGATACCTGCGGCCAACCCCAGCCCGCTCGCATGGCCTGCTCGACGGCGGCGTCCTCCAGTTGATCGGCGAGGCGCCGCAACGCCACGACAGCCGCCAGGCTGTCGGCGGGCTCCGGTGGAAGGGGATTCTTGGCGGCCGACATACAAGCAACTGTAGTTGACTAATGGAGATAGTCAACCCGAGTTGCCAAAGACCGGGACGGGCCGGGTCGCCATCGATTCCTCGCGGCCCCGATCATCCGCACACTCCCGCCCCACCGCGGCCGGGATCTCCTGGTGGCGCGGTGCCGGGGCCTGGTGATACACCCGAACCTGCGGCCGGCCGGAAGGTGCCGCGGCCGATCCGACCCGGCGTCGGGTGCCGGAGCGTCTCGACCCGGGCCCCGATCGAGAGACGAGACGACCATGCAGATCGCTGTCACAACCCCGACCGGCAACGTCGGCCGTCACGTCGTGGCGACGTTGCTTCGCGCCGGAATCCGGCCGCGCGTGCTGCTGCGCGAGCCCGACCGACTGGCTCCCGACATCCGGGTGGAGGTGGACGCGGTGCGGGTCGACCAATACGACGCCGACGCCGTGGTGGCCGCCACCAAGGCTGTCGACGCACTGTTCTGGGTGGACCCGACCACCGGCGGCGAGGACCCCCTCGCCGACTACGCCCGCGCCACCGAAAGCGTGGTCCGCGCCGTCACCGCCAACCGGATCGTCCGCGTCGTCTTCCAAAGCAGCGTCGGCGCCGAGAAGCGGCACGGCGCCGGCGAGATCGACGGCCTGGCACACACCGAAACCGCCCTGGACGACACCGGCGTCGACGTCACCCACCTGCGCTGCGGCTACTTCTTCACCAACCTCGAACTCCAACTCGACGCCCTGCGAGCCGGCCTCCTCCAGGTGATCCTTCCGCTCGACCGGCCGATGGCCTGGGTGGCGCCGCGCGACATCGCCGAAGTCGCCGCCACCCGCCTGCTCTCCCCCGACTGGTCCGGACGCCACGTACAGGCCGTGCACGGACCCACCGACCTCACCTGGCGACAGGTCGCCGAAATCCTCACCGCCGCCACCGGCCGCCGGATCGACGTCGAACGCGTCACCGACGACGCCATGCGCGACCTGCTCCACCGGGCCGGGATGACCGACGCACTGGTCGAGGCGGTGCTCGGCATGTCGACCGGCCTGCGGGAGAACTTCGAGCCCGAACAACCGCGCACCGTGCGGACCACCACCCCGACCACGCTCGCCGCCTGGGCCCACGACCATCTCAAACACCGGATCGACGAAACCGCCGATGCCCCGGCCGACCCGGCGGCTCTCCGCCCGGCCGCCCGAGGCGGGGAGGACCCGGGGCGGTAACGCCTGGGGGTGTCGGATCCGTTCGCTACGGAGTGGACATGGCTTCCGGGACGGCCTTCGTGCCCCGGACGTCACCCGATCCGGTCGCACGGGGGCCGTAGGCCCGGCGTGCCCCGTACGCGACGAGCACGACCGCGAGGCTGCCCAGGCTGGTGAACAGTTGCGTGCGCTGGTCGTCGATGACCGCCATGGCCACGAGCACCGCGACGAAGCCCGCCATCACGATCCAGGTGAGGTAGGGGAACAGCCACATCTTCAGGGCCAGTCGCTCCGGGGCCTCGCGCTCCAGCCGCCGGCGCATGCGCAGTTGCGAGGCGCCGATCATGACGTACATGAAGATGGCGATCGCGCCGGAGGAGTTGACCAGGTACGTGAACACGGTGTCCGGCGACAGGTACGCGAGCACCACCGAGACCCAGCCGACGACCGTGCCCGCCAGGATCGCCCGGACCGGGACGTTGCGCTTGCTGGTCTTGACCGACCACTTGGGGGCGTCCCCGTGCGAGGCCAGCGCGAAGAGCATGCGCGAGGACACGTACACCGACGAGTTGAGCACGCTGAGCACCGCGGTGAGGATCACGACGTCCATCACGGTGCCCGCGCCGGGCAGGCCGATGATGTCCCACGCGGCGACGTACGGGCTCGCCAGCACCTCGGCGCCGTCCCACGGGACGATCGTGACGACGAGGAAGATCGAGCCGACGTAGAACAGGATGATCCGCCAGATGATGCCGGTCGTGGCCCGCGCCACCGAGCGCTCGGGTTCCTTGCTTTCGGCGGCGGCGATCGTGACGATCTCGGCGCCGCCGAAGGCGAAGATGACCACGACGATGGCGGAGAAGATCGACGTGAAGCCGTTCGGCGCGAAGCCACCGTGCGAGGTGAGGTTGGAGAAGTCGAGCGAACTGCCCGGCCACGCGCCGAACACATGTAGGCCGCCGACCACGAGGAACGCGATGATCGCGGCGACCTTGACCGAGGAGAACCAGAACTCGAACTCGCCGAAGGACTTCACCGACAGCAGATTCGTCGCGGTCATCACCGCCATCAGCGCCATCGCCAGCACCCACAGGGGCAGGTCGAGCCAGGCGTGCAGGATCGCGGCGCCCGCGACCGCCTCCACGGCCACGATGATCACGTAGTAGTACCAATACAGCCAGCCGATCGTGAAACCCGCCCAGGGGCCGATGGCGCTGCGCGCGTAGTCCGAGAACGAACCCGAGGACGGTCTCGCGACGACCATCTCGCCGAGCATGCGCATCGTGCACAACACCAGCGCGCCGGCGAGACAGTAGGACACGATCGCGGCCGGCCCGGCGGTCTTGATGACGCTGCCGCTGCCGACGAAGAGACCGGCCCCGATCGCCCCGCCGATCGCGATCATCGCCATGTGCCGATTGCGGAGCGAGCGGCTGAGTCGGGGTTGTTCGGTCGGGGGTGTGTGCTGCGACATGGAGACTCCTGCGAAGCGGGGAACGGTGGAGGCAGCGGGAAACAACGGCGTGAGGGTGCGGCGGTGAGCCGGTACGGACGCCCGATCGGCGGCGGAGGCGGGACCGGTCAGGTCCAGTCGCCCTCGCGGCCGGCGCCGATCACCCAGGTCAGTGCCCGGAACCGGCGCAACGCCTCGCGGGCGTCGGGGGCTTGCAGGCGGACGGTGCGCGGGCCGACGACGTCGACCCCGCCCATCGCGCTCGCGCGTTCGGCGAGGTAGGGGCTGTCCACGTCCACCTCGACCAGATGTGCGGCGGGCGTCGCGGTGGGCCGATCCGGCGGGCCCGCCAGCGCGGCGGCGGCCTCGCGGCGGATGTCGGTCGCCGTCGCGGCCGGTGTGCGGCAGATCGCCGCGTGGCGGGAGATCGCCGTCTTGACCGTGACCGTGCGGCAGCCCGGCGCGTACCGTTCGGCCTCGGCGCAGGTCAGGTCGTCACCGGTGACCAGCACCACCGGGACGCCGGCCTCCGCGGCGACGAGTGCGTTGAAGCTTCCCTCGTCGACGGGGCGTCCGTCGACACGTACGGCGAGCACGCTGTGCGAGAGGTAGGTGTGCGCGAGTACGCCGGCCTCGCCCGCACCGGTGTGGTAGCCGACGAACGCCAGCGCGTCCACGTCGAGTTCGAGTCCTTGCAGCATGCCCAGCGGTTTGTTGCGGCCGACGATGAGCACCGCGCGCGGGTCGAGTTCCTCCAGGAGCACGTTGTCCATGCCGCAGTGCGCGTCGTTGACGATCACCTCGTCCGCGCCGCCGTCCAGGAATCCGGCCACGGCCGCGTTGACGTCGCCGGTGAGCAGGCGTCGGAAGCGTTCGTAGCGCGGGTTGCCGGCGCTCACGTCGGCGGGCAGCACCGTGCCGGTGGCGCCCTCCATGTCGGCGGAGATCAGGACGCGGGTCATACCGCAACCTCCTCGGGGTCGGGACAGTCGTGCTCGGACCGGTTCCCCGAGGAAGTCGTGGACACCAGGTCCACCAGGGCGTGCACGTGTGCCGCGCCGCTCTCCTGGACCACTTCGCGAACGGTCTGCGCCTCGCGGACGGTGGCCAGGCGCACCTCGTCGTCGACGACGCGGTAGCCGTACACCGCCGGTCGGGGCAGCGAGTTGTAGGCGAAGTGGGACGAGAAGTAGTAGGCGCCGGTGTCGTACAGCGCGACGACGTCGCCCGGTTCGAGCAGTGGCAGGGCGCGGCCGACGGCGGTCAGGTCGCCGGCGAAGCAGCACGGCCCCGCGACGTCCTGGATCTCCTCCGGCGCGGTCTTGGGCCGGCCGTGCGCGTCGAACGCGCCCACGCGCAGCGGCCACGCCTGGGGCATGAACACCGTGCGGGTGGCCACCTGGGCGCCCGCGTGGGTGATCGCGATCCGTCGGCCGCCCGCGCTCTTGGTGTACTCCACGAGCGAGGCGATCGTGCCGTTCTTGGCGAGCAGCGAGCGGCCGAACTCGGTGACCAACCGGTAGCGGCCGTCCAGGAGTTCGGGTACGGCCGCGCGCAGTTCGGCGACGTAGTCGGCGAAGGTCGGGTCGTCCTCGTCGCCGGCGAAGTTCACCGGCAGGCCGCCGCCGATGTCCAGGCCGGTGATCTGTCGGCGGCCCAGGACGGAGTTGATGTGCTCGGCCAATTCGTAGGTCGCGCGCAGGCCGGCGGCGATCAGCGACAGGGGGCAGCCCTGGGAGCCGACGTGCGCGTGCAGCCGGTTCAGCCACGGTCGGCGGGCGAACGCCTCGACCACGGCGTCGACGGCCCCCGGGTCGCGCAGGGCGATGCCGAACTTGGACGTGGTGGTCGCGGTGCTCATCGCACCGATCGTGCCGGCGCCGACCTGCGGGTTGATCCGGATCCCGATCGGTCCCGCGGCCGGGCGCTCGGCCACGATCGCGTCGATGCGGGCCAGTTCCTGGAAGTTGTCGACGTTGACGGCGATGCCGTGCGCGAGGGCGTACCGCAACTCCTCGACCGTCTTGGCGGGGCTGTCCAGGACGAGCCGATCGGGAGTGAACCCGGCCGCGAGGGCCTGCTCCAGTTCGCCCGGCGAGGCGACCTCGCAGCCCATCCCCGCGTCGGCGAGCAGGCGCAGGACCGGGACCAGGCCGCACGCCTTGGCGGCGAACGTGTGCAGCACGGGCGCGTCGCCGAACGCAGCCGACAGCGCGCCGACCGACGCCCGGATGCCGTCCACGTCCAGCAGTCCCACCAGGGGCTGCTCGGGGCCCAGCAGGCCCTGCTCGACGACTCGGGCCAGGGCCGCCTGTCGGGCCGATCGACGCCGTCGGGCCGCTGCGGAAGTCACGTCCACCACACCTCGAAGATCTCAAGTGTTCGCGACCCGTTCGAGTCGCATGCACAGCTTGGATCCGGGCGTGGGCGGGCGTCAGCGTCCGGCCCGACCAAAGGAGGACGCATCGGTTGTTTGCCTCAACAGGAAAATGATCATGAAAATGGTCGCCGGCCCCCGCGGCTCACCCGTGCTCGCGGTGGGCCAGGCGCAGTCCGATGTCGGCGAGCAGTCGGCCCGTCGGGTCGTCCAGGTCGACGCCGAAGAGCTCCTTGGCCCGGCGCAGCCGATAGCGCAGGGTGTTCGGGTGCACGCTGAGCCCGCGCGCGGCGGCCACGGTGTCGCCGAAGGCGCCCAGGTAGGCGCCGACCGACGCGGAGTACCCCGATCCGTGCAGACGGTCGTGCTCGACCATCGCGTACACCGGTCCGGCCATCGGCCACAGCGGCTCGACCCGGTCCAGCAAGCGCACCAGGGCCGCCTCCGACACCACGTCGGCCGACAGCGCCGACGCCGACGCGGACACCCCGGCCGCCGACGCCCGCTCGCGCAGCACCCGCACCACGATCTCGGCCTCCTCGCGCGCGTCGGGCAACTCGGCCGGCCGACCCGCGATGGGACCGACACCGGCGAAGACCACGGTGCCCGGTACCGACCGGGCCGTGGCGACCAGGTCGCGCGCCGGGTCCGCGTGCGCCTCGCCCGCCGGCGTCAGCACGAACAACCGTCGACCGGCCCGCGCGGTCACACACCCCGGACGAAGCGCCGCCGCCTGCAACGCGAGTACGTCGAGCACCCGCTGCTCGGCGGGCGTGGGCGCGTCGGACGCGGACTCCGTCGTGGGGTTCTCGTACGCCTCGACCACGATCACCGCGTACGGCCGGTCCGGGCGCACCCCCACCGTCCGGGCCGCCCGGTCGGCACCCGCGCCGCCGCTCAGCAACGTGTGCACCGCCTCCTCCCGACGGCGTGCCGCCTCGCGACCGCGGGTCTCGTGGTGCACCAGGTGCGGCAGGGCCGCCCGGGCGGCGGTGCGCAACGCCGCCACCGCGTCCGGCGCGAGCGGGTGCCCGTCCGCCGCGGCCCAGATCGACCCGAGCACCTCGCCGCCGTCGCGCACCGCGATCGCCAACCGCTCCGCGTAGCGGTCGTCGGCGGGCAGCCGGACCACGTCGTCGGTGCCCCACAGGGTGCGGAAGAAGCCGCTCTCGCGCAGTTCGGCCACCCGCCAGCGGGGCACCTCCTGGTTCAGGATGGTCGCCCGGCGCATGGGATCCGGCTCGTGGTCCATCCGGGAGTAGGCCAGCACCCGCGACTGCGGATCCTCGATCGTGATCGCGCCGCCCACCAGGTCGGCGACCGTGTTGGCCAGGCCCGACAGGTCGCCCGGGCGCAGGCTGTCGACCGCGGCGAGTTCGGACGGGCTGCTCTGCGCACAGGCGTTGCGCAACAGGCCGAGCACGTCGGTCCAGCCACGTCCGGGCTGCCGGGTGAGCAGGGCGATCCCGCCGTCTTCGGCCGCCTCGACCGCGGCGGGATCCGCGCCGGTCGCGCCGCGCCGGATCACCAACACGCTCGCCCCCGCGCGCCGGGCCGCGCGCACGGCCTCGACCGCACCGGGCCCGCGCGGCTCCACGCCGACCGCGAGGAGGATCATCCCGGTGAGCGTCGACTCGTCGGCGTCCTCGTCGCCGAGGTCGTAGAGGGTGACCCCGTTCACCGGCACCTCGGTCCCGCGCGGCGCGACCACGACGTCGAGGATCCCGGGGTCGATCAGATCCAGCACCCGCGCCAGCGTCGTCGCGGCGCGACGGCCGGAGGATTCACGCTCGCTCATACGTCCATGATCGCGTGCGTGTCGACGCACCGGTGGGACCGGCACCGCTCCCCCCGCGTCCTCGCCCGCCCCGTCAGGCGTCCCGGCCACCTCGCCGGGGTTCACCACGGACGGGTCGGACGCCGGCGAAGCGGACGATCGTCGGAGCGAACGCGTCGATGCCCGCGCGGGCGAGCCGGCCGGCCGATGCCGGCCCCGCCCCGGGCCGGGCCGGGCCGGGATCCGCCTGGGGACGGGGACGGGGCCACGCGCCGCCGTGCGCCCGTCCGGTGGCGCGCGGGCTTCGCCGGTACGACGGCCCGGCGAGACGAGCGTCGTTCCGGCGCGGTACAACGGTGGGATCCGATGTCGAGAACTGGGCCCATTGCCGCACAGGGGAGCCGAGACGGGTGGTCGGCACGCGATGTCCCATGCCTGAACCGACGTTCACCCCGGGGGGAACCCATGGCCGCCGATTTCGAACTTCGCTCCGGGGATTCCTCACCGCACGACGCGCGGCGGTCACCGGCAAGAGGTCCACGCTCGATCACGCTCACGGGCGTCGGCGCCGCGGCTGCCGCGCGCCGGGCCGCACGGGAGTTCCTCGCCCAAAGCCCCGGGGCCGCTCCCGGCCTGGCGGACACCGTGGAGCTGGTCGTCAGCGAACTCGTGACCAACGCGATACGTCACGCGACCGGGCCGTGTCGACTCGAACTCGCCCATGTCGACCGCGGTGTGCGGGTGTCCGTCCACGACGACGCACACGCGGCACCCACTCCCCGGGACCACGGTCCCCTCCGCGTCGGCGGACACGGCCTGGAACTCGTACGCGCCCTCAGCACCGACCTCGTCGTGACCGCCACCGCCACCGGCAAGACCGTCACCGCCCACATCCGCGCCCCCGACACCCCGCCACCCGGGTGAGTCGCCGGGGCGGCTAGCCGGTCCTGCGCAGCAACAGGAGGGCGATGTCGTCGCGTTCGTCGCCTTGAAGCGCGGACAGGAGGTGGTCGGCGAGGGCTGCCAGGTCGGTTCGGGGTGTGGTCTCCCGAACGGTCTCGGCCCGCAGCCGCTCCATGCCTTCGTCGAGGTCGCTGCCGCGCTCCTCGACGAGCCCGTCCGTGTACAGGAGCAGGGTCGCCTTCTCGGGCAGTTCGAACCGGGTGGTTCCGGGTCTGGGCAGTTCGAGGCCGAGCAGGGGGCCGCCGGCCACGAGGTAGTGCGCGTGACCGTCCTCGGTCAGTACCAGGGGTGGCAGGTGGCCGGCGTTGGCGAGGTCGATCACGCCCGTGCGGGGGTCGAACATCAGGACGCACACCGTCGCGGTCTCGTAGCGGTGGTAGCGCGTCAACATGGTGTTGAGGCGTTCCAGGATCGCGTCGGGCTCGTGTCCGTCGCTCGCGTAGGCGCGCAGGCCGTGGCGTAGTTCGCCCATGATGGTCGCCGCGTGCAGGGAGTGGCCCGCGACGTCGCCGATGGCCACGAGCAGGCGGTCCTCGATGGCGACGGCTTCGTAGAAATCGCCGCCGATCTCGGCTTCGTCGGACGCGGGACGATAGCGCACCGCGATGTCCACGAGGTCGGATACGGGGAGCACGGACGGCAGGAAGGAACGTTGCAGGTCCAGGGCCAGCGCGTGTTCCCGGGCGTAGGAGCGAAACGCCTCGACGGCGAGGGCTCCGGTGCGGGCGAGTTCGCGCAGCGCCCGCCTCTCCTCGGGGTGTCGGGCGGCGTCCGCCGGGACGGCGAGGGCGGTCGGTGGGCGGGCGGTCTTCGTTCGGCACATCGACAGGTGGACCGGGCCCGAGGCGAGGCTGTCCGGGAGTGTGCGCAACCACTCCTCGGCAGTGATCTCCACCGATGTCGAACCCGTTGCCTCACCGAGGTCCGTGAAGCGTGACAGGGCGTCGAACAGGGCGGGGGGAACGTTTGCCTGCTTCGGCTCGACGCCGTACTCGCCGATCACGGTGCGCCGGGCGCTGTCGCCCGGCCCGTCTATGTAGGAGGCCGCCGGCGCTCGGCTGATCAGGGAGGCTCCCGTCGCGATGGCGTTGCCGAGTTCCTCCAGGGTGCCGGCGGCGTTGACGAGCATGGTCGCGCGGGCGAGCTCGGACAGGACGGAGACCCGGTGTTCGGCACGGCGTCGGGCACGCGAGTAGCGCAGCGCGGCCTGGAGGGTGGCCAGCAGTACTTCGGGTTCGATCGGGTCGATGAGGTAGGCGTCCGCACCTCGATACAGGCCCTGGGCGCGGTCGCTGACAGTGATCGCGGAGGCGGAGACGTGCACGACCGGCATGGAGGCTGTGCGGACGTCGGACTTCAGGCGTTCGCACACCTCGAAACCGCTCGTGTCCGGCAGCCGCACATCGACGATGGCCACATCCACGGGATCGCCGTGGTCGGCCGCACCGAAGGCCACATCCAGCGCCTGGGCACCCGTCTCGGCTTCGAGGACACGGTGTCCGGCGCGCCGTAGCCAACTGCCGATGATGTAACGCTTGGTCTCGGTGTCGTCGACGACCAGGACGGTGGCGGGGCCGTCGTCGAGCATGGGGTCGTGCTCCGTCGCGGCGCCTGGTTCGAGGGCTCGGGTCACGTGCCGTCTCCGTCTCCGTCTCCGTCATCGGCCCGCGGCGCGGTGAGGGTGTCGGCGATTCGTTCGGCGGTCAGGTCACTCTTGGACAGGATGTTCGCGACGGCGGCCTGTGCCGGCAGTACCGACCGGTCGAGGGAGGTCACCACGACGACCGGTACCCGCGACAGCGTGTCGTGCGTCGCCAGTCGCCGCAGGACCTCGAATCCGTCCGGGTCGGGCATGTGGAGGTCGAGGAAGATCACGTCGGGCGGGTCCTCGGCGGCCAGCGCGAGTCCGCGGGTTCCGTCGGCCGCCTCGGTCAGTCGGGCGACAAGTCCCTGGGTCAAGCCGCGGAACAACTCCCGGAAGGCGGGGTCGTCGTCGATCAGGAGGGCATGTTCGGCTCGGGTCGGGGCGGTGGTGCCGTGCAGCGGAAGACGGATCACGGCGGTGGTTCCGACCTGCGGAGTGCTCTCCAGGGTCAGGGTGCCGCCGAGCAGGCGGGTGAGACTGCGGGCGTACGGCAGGCCGAGGCCGGTGCCGGCGGCCCGCGCCTGCAAGGGCCCGGGAATCTGGTAGAACTCCTCGAAGACTCGCGAGGCGTGCTCGGCGGTGATGCCGATGCCGGTGTCGCGGACGGTCAACACCAATCGGTTCGCAAGCGCGTCGTGCTCGGCGATGAGCACGACCTCGCCGCGCGGGGTGAACTTCAGGGCGTTGGACAGCAGATTGCGCAGGACACGTGTGAGGATGACCTCGTCGGTGACCACGGCGGGCGGTCGGCCGTCGGCGTCGACGCGGAACGTCACACCCGGCGCCGCCATCGGGCGCATCACGCCGTGCACGTGGGTGAGCAGTTCGACCAGGTCCACCGGGGCCAGTGAGGGCTCCATGCGACCCGACTCGGCCTTGGCGATGTCGAGCAGTTCGTTCACCAGGGTCAACAACGTGGCACCGGACGAGGCGATCAGCCGCGTCTGACGGTGTTGTTCCTCGGTGAGCGGGTCGCCGGCCGGATCCAGGAGCAGTCGGGCGAGGCCGATCACGGAGTTGACCGGGGTGCGCAGCTCGTGGCTGACGTTGGCCCAGAACCGGGTGCGGGTCTCCGCGATCTCGCGCAACTGGCGGGTCTTGTCCTCCAGTTCGGCGTACAGCGCGACCACGCCGGTATTGGTCTCCGCGAGTTCCTGGGACAGTTCCGCGTACAGCGCGAGCACGCCCTGGTTGGTCTCCTCCAGTTCGCCGTTGAGGCGCAGCAGGTCCTCCTGGCGGGCCTGGAGGTCGTCCAGCGCGCTCACCAATTCCTGGTTCTGCGAGCGCAGTTCCTCCAGCGCCCCGCGCGGACTCGCGGCGGCGACCGCAGCCCGTGCCCTCTCCACGTCACCGGGGCGGAAGTCGCCCAGGCGCTTGCGTACGACGATGCGACCGTCGAGGCGTTCGACGCGTTCCACCAGCCGTTCCGCGGCACCCGCCGTCGGCAACGGCGCGTTCGGGCTGTCGGGACTCGGCGTCTCCCAGGTGATCTCCACCACCAGCGAAGGGGCGACGCCGTCGAGTTCGACGCCGAAGTCCACAACGGCCGGACCGACGGCGTCGATGAGTTCGCGGCCGATCTCGCTGAGGGCGGTGGCCACCCGAACGCGATCCTGTCGCCCCAGGCCGACAGCCTCGGCGACATCGCGCGCGAGTTGGCGCACGACGAAGACGTCGTTGGCGTCGACGAGTGGACAGCGGATGAGCGTGGTCAACGTCGGCTGCCACTCGTACCGTGCGTCGTCCACCATCAGCCGGACCGGCGTGGTGCTCGCGCCACCACGACGCAGGCGTCGTCGGAACGGGTGCCCGCGTCCCGCAGGAGCGTCGCCGCCACCACGAGCGGGGTGTGCGACGTCAGGCCGGGGGCGTCGGGGACGCGTCCTCGGTCGGTCAGGCCGTCGGAGTGCAGGACGACCATCGCGCCGTCCGGCAGGTCGTACTCGAACACCCGCCGGGTGCGGGCGTGTTGGCCGGCGATGCCGGGCAGGGGCGTCATGCCTCTGCGGCCGAAGTCGCCGAGGATCGTGCCGGAGACGTTGCCGATGCCGCAGAAACGCACGACACCGGGTGCGAGTTGGGCGATCGAGACCGCGCCGCCTCGGGTGCCGGCCATCGCACGGTGCAGTCGATCGGCGTGCGCGTCCGGTCGCCCCGCGGGAGCGGCCACGAAGGCGTTCACCGCCACTTCCGAGGCACGCGCGGCCAGCGGACCGTGGCCCAGGCCGTCGCACAGCATGACGGTGGTCACCCCGTCGTCGACACGCACCGCGTACGCGTCGCCGCACACCGTCTCGCCGGCGATCGCCCGCGTCAGCCCGCTCACCTCGTCCAGCGGCACCCCGCGCGCCCCCTCGGCCCGAAACCGCAACGCCAGCGTGACTCCGCGACCGGGCACCGAGTACAGGTCGGCGTCGTCGGCCAGGCGCAGGATGCCGCCCAGGCCGATCCCCAGGGTTCCGCGGCTGGAGTTGCCGTCCAGGCTCGCCCACGCCACGTCGGAGATCCCGGGGCCGCTGTCGGCGGCCACCAACTCGACCGCGACGGACTCGCCCACGGATACCGACCGGAGCAGCAGCGCGCCGTCGTCGGCGTGTCTGTGCAGGTTCGTGGCGGTCTCCTGGGTGGCGATCCCGATCTCCTCGGAACGCACGGCTCCGAACCCCACTCGGAGCGCGAGCGCGACGGCGGCTCGCCGTACCGCCCCCGGCATGCTCGGCTCGCCGTGGCGGAACCAGGTCGGGTCCGTCGCGAACGCGGGCCTGAAGGACGCGGGGCCTTCGTTGCTCGTGGGTTCGCCGACGCCGGGCGTCATCGGGACCACTTGACGATCTCCACCTCGGTACCGGTCCCCACTTCGGTGTCGATCCGGAACTGGTCGACGAGGCGGCGTGAACCGCTGAGCCCCAGACCCATACCGTCACCACTGGTCCAGCCGTCCGTCAACGCCTGGTCGAGGTCGGGGATCCCGGGCCCCTCGTCGACGAAGCGCACGCGCACCCCGCGCCGCCGGCCCTCGGCCACGAGGTGCATGTGCGCTGTTCCTCCGCCGCCGTGGATGAGCGTGTTTCGGGCGATCTCACTGGCCGCCGTGACCAGTTTGGTCTGGTCGACCAGGGACAGGCCGATGCGTTGCGCCAAGTCCCGCACGGCCTGACGTGCCCGTACCACGTCGTCGTTGCCGCGGATGGGCAGGGACAGGACGTCCGAGTCCCCGCCCGCCGGGCCCGCGATCGGCGCGGTCATCCGCCGGACACGTCGAACGAGAGGTCACCGTGCCGGTCCGTCCGTCGACGGGCCAGGAGCGCCAAACCCTTCTCCAGGTCGAGCGCGGTGTGCACCCCGCCCATCGACAGCCCCAGTTCCACCAGCGTGATCGCGACCGCGGGTCGCATGCCCACCACCACGGTCTCCGCGTCGAGCATGCGCGAGACGGCCGCGATCGTGGCGAACATGCGGCCGATGAAGGAATCCACGATCTCGACGGCGGAGATGTCGATCGCCACTCCGTGCGCCCCGGTCCGCACGATGCGTTCCGAAAGGTCCTCCTGGAGCGCGAGCACGCTCTCGTCCTGCAGGTCGATCTGGATCGATACCAACAGGACGTCACCGATCTTCAGGATCGGCACACGTTCCATCACGACCTCCCCGCATGCGGCCGGGGCACCGCGATCCCGCTCCGGCGCAAGGCATGCGACAAAGCGTCCGCGAGGGTCGCCTTGGTCGTGATGTCCCCGAACTCGATACCGAGAGCGACGATGGTCTGCGCTATTTGCGGGCTGATGCCCGATATGGTGCATTCCGCGCCCATCAGGCGTGCGGCCACGATGGTCTTCAACAGGTGTTGGGCGACCTGGGTGTCGACGGCCGGAACACCGGTGATGTCGATGATCGCCTGTTCCGAACCGGTGTCCACCAGGGCCTGGAGCAGCTTCTCCATCACCACCTGGGTACGCGCGGAGTCGAGAGTGCCCACCAACGGCACCGCGACCACGCCGTCCCACAACTTCACGACCGGGGTGGACAGTTCCAACAATTGCTCGGTCTGATCGGCGATGACCTCCTCGCGCGCCCGCGAGTACGTCTCGAAGGTGTACAGGCCGAACCCGTCCAGCAGCCGCCCCAGCCGGTGCGCCGCCTGGTAGTTCGGCAGCGAGGCATCGTCCGTCGCGACGAGGTCGAAGACCACGTCCTTGAGCCCGAACACGCCGACGGCGGTCTCGGACGGCGTAAAGCCCTGCCGGGCCCGATTGCGGGACAACTCCGACAGCAGGGCCCGCAGTTCGCCGAACGACTCGCTCCCGGAGTCCTCCGGCTCGTCGTTGCGACCACCGGCCTCGAGTCCGGCGACCAGAGCCGAGAACAAGTCGCGCAACTCACCGGTCGCCTCGGTTGCGGAAACGCGTCCGCGCAGGGTTGCGACCACCTTCGCCGACCACCGCTCCGTCACGATGGCCTCGTTCGACTTCAACAACTCCAGAACCCGCAGGCGAACCCCGATGGCGCCGTCTTCCGCCACGCCGCGCTCCCATCACCGATTGATTGTCACAGGACAACAAAGACTAGGGCATCGGTCTCGCCCGCCCACAAGGCGCTCCCTCTTCCCCACCACGAATCGGGACCGGCCTCCCCCGACGGCCCACCCCACCGGTCGTGCACGAGGATTCGCGGCCCCGGCAGATCGCCGAAAGCCGGGGGACGACGTGCCCACCGCCCGGGCTTCCCTCGACGGATGACGATTGCCCCGAGAGTTGGGATACATACCTCGGGAGCCTGTCCCGCGCCGGGCGGGCGTCGGGACAGGCGGCGTGGGACGGGCCGGCGGAAACGGTGCCGGGTGCCGGAGAGGCCGGCGCGGGACGGGTGAGCGGCCAGGCGAGGGCCTGCGCCGGAGTGGCCGACGGGTTCGGTCCGTGTGCTCGCGGCGCCGGGTCCGTGTGCTCGCGGCGCCGGCGCCGGGACACAGCGCTGTCGGCTCGTGCGGGTGTGGCGAGGGCCGACCCGGCCGAGACGGTCGCAAGCCATCGAACCCGGCGGGCCGCCTCCCCGGTCCGGGGCCGACTCAGCGCCCCGTACAGGTCGGATCGTCGACGATCACCGCGTTCGCGGGGATGATCACCTCGTCCTCCCCGATCGACACGGACCCCTTCGTCGTCGCGTAGGCACGCTTGCCGGGCCCGACGCACTTGGTCGCGAGATTCCCGAAACCGTCGGGGAAGTTGAACACCTCCGCGGGGCCGTCCTCACCTCGACCGTCGAGCACCGGTCCGTCGGCCTTGCCGCGCTCGTCGTAGTACTCCTGCGAACAACCGGCGACGCCGCCGAGGGCCAGACACATCGCCACGATCAGCGCACACCGCATCGCGTTCAGCCCGCGCACGTGCCGTCGGGGACGATCTGCACATTGGAGGGACCGCTCGCGTTCGTGGTCACGTAGGCGCGAAACCCGTGGCCGACGCACTTGGTCGCGAGATTCCCGAAACCGTCGGGCATGTTGAACACCTGGGCCGGAGTGTCGTCACCGCGCTGGTTCGCCACCGGGGCGTCTCCCGTGCCGCGCTTGTCGTCCTCCTCGGCGCACCCCGACAACAGCAGTACGCCGGCCACCGCGAAAGGCACGACGCCCCATCCGACTCTTCCCATGATTTCCCCCGTCCCCCGCACCGCGCGTCCGAGGGATCAACGTCGCACCCGCACGGCCGGGCCACCACAGGGACTTCCCCACACACACCCGCGCAACGACAGGTGCTCGCGCCCGAGCTTCGGCCGCGGCGGTCGACGTCGTGGGTGGTACCGGGAGTCGACACGGGGTCGGCGGCGCGACGGAAACATCCACGATGCACTGGCGACACCGGCTCTACGCGAGTAGCGTTTCGGCGTTCGGTCGCGCATCCGGCCCGCCTGACGGGCCGTCAAGGAGGTTGTACGCCTGTGGACCGTCGTCGTTTCCTCGCCCGCGGCGCTGTGATCGCGGCCGGTACCGCCGTCGTCGGCGGCCCCTTCCAGGGTCTCGTCGCGGGCGCCGCGCACGCCGCCTCGGGAACCGCCTCGAACGCCGACCGGGGACGCCCCGGCTCCGGCGGATACGGTCCGCTGGGGCCGGTCCCCGACGAACGCGACGGCGCGGTACGGCTGCACCTGCCCGAGGGCTTTCACTACCGCTCCTTCACCCCGGCCGGGTCCCCGCTCACCGACGGCGGCCCGACCCCCGGCAAGCACGACGGCATGGCCGCCTTCCGCGGGCGCCGAGGCACGACCGTCCTCGTCCGCAACCACGAAGTCAACGGGCCGGTGGGCGCGTTCGGCGACGCGGCGCACGCCTACGACCCGGCGACGGGCGGCGGTACCACCACCGTGGTGGTGGACCGGTACGGCACCGTGCAGACGTCGTACGTCAGCCTCAACGGCACCCAGATGAACTGCTCGGGCGGTCCCATGCCGTGGGGGTCGTGGCTCTCCTGCGAGGAGACCGTCAACGGCCCCGATGTCGGCAACGACTTCACCGGCGCCGACAACAAGAAGCTCACGCAAAAGCACGGCTATCTGTTCGAGGTGCCGACCGACGGCGTCTCGACACGGGTGCCGATCCGCAGCGCCGGCCGGTTCGCCCACGAGTCGGCGGCATACGACCCGATCAGCGGCGCCGTGTACCTGACCGAGGACAATTTCGGCTTCGCGTCCGGCTTCTACCGCTACCTGCCGCCCGTCAGCCCCTGGGTCGGCGACCGGTTGCGCGACGGCGGCCGACTCCAGATGCTCGCGGTGCGCGGGCGTCCCGGGATCGACCTGTCGGCGGCGCAGCGTCCCGGCGCGGCGTACGACGTGACCTGGGTCGACATCGACGACCCCGACCCCGCATTCGCCCCGGGCACCACCAACGACCAGGCCATTCAGGCCGTCGGCAACCAGGGTCGGGCCCAGGGCGCGGCGCTCTTCTCGCGCCTCGAAGGCGCGTACCACCAGCGCGGCGTCGTCTATTTCGTGTCCACGCAGGGCGGCGCGACCGCGCCCGGCGAAGCGGCGCCGGACGGCTTCGGCGACGGGCGCGGCCAGGTGTGGGCGTACAACACCGTCACGCGGCGCCTTCGGCTCGTGTACGAATCGCCGTCCGCGACCAGGCTCGACCTCCCGGACAACGTCACCGTCAGCCCGCGCGGCACGCTCGTGCTGTGTGAGGACGGCGACGGGGACAACTTCCTGCGCGGCCTGACCGCGGACGGCCGCATCTTCGACCTGTCGAGGATGGAGCCGGTCACCGGCGACCCGGGCGCCGAGTTCGCGGGCGCGACCTTCGGTCCGGACGGGCACACCTTGTATGTCAACATCCAGTCGAAGCTGGGCATGAGCATCGCCATCTGGGGGCCCTGGCACCGGGGAGGCTTCTGAATCGCGAGAAGTCGAGCGGTTCGGCGGGGTTTTTGTCGGCGTGGCCCGCGACGCGGGGCGGCGGGGCGATCGGGATTGCCGCCGCCCCGCGCCCGCCCCACGAGGTGTTGCGCGGTCCTCGGGAGCGGGTCGGGTACCGGTGTTGCCCGTCTTCCCCAGCGCCCGCTCGTCGAATTCCACGACAGGGTCGTCGCGTTCGTGGGCGCCGGGGAATGACGGGACCGACACCCGAACGCGAAGCCGACCGTGCGGCGTTGATGTCCGGATCTCGCGGGATGCGGTGCGGCGACGCGGTGGGTTCTCCAATCCCTGTGCTGTGGGCGTCAAGCCCGGCGGCAGGCCGCGATCTTCGCAAGGATGGTGCCGCCGATCGGGGACAACATCTCCGGATCGAGGTCGGTTGTCGTGGAGGCGGGCGCTCCCAGGAATTCCCACGGGGCGGTCTGTTCGAAGACGTCGGCAGGCGGCCTCTTGCCCTTGGCCGCAACGACCCACGCGTCCGCGGCCATGGGCGTCGTCGGGCCGAGCAGCGGATCGATGACGAACGTACCCTCGGTACAGACGAGTTGCGGAGCCACGTGGTGCTTCCAGTTGTACGGCGGGTGCATGGTGCCGCCGGGCGCCACCACCCACCGCTTGCTCAGGTGCAACCGGGTCCAGTGCGGGTGCGTGCTCTCGATCCATTCACAGACGGCGTGCGCGAGGAACTCGCAACCGTCTTGCGACTGGCCCTTGGGCACGATCAACGCATCGGTGAGTTGCGTCCATACGCCGATCAGTTCGGCCGCACTCGGAGGCGGCTCGGCCGGCGACGCCAGATCGGCCTCCCGTTGATCACACATCACGATCAACTCGGGAACCAGATCGGCCTGCGTCGCGAGCCACGACCGAACCCGTCCGACACACCCGACACTCCTGGCCAAGGACAGGTTGGCGCACAGGCCGAGCGCGGACTGACGAAATATCAGGGCTCCCATATCCGGGGTCAGTCCGCCGAGGTTGTCATAGCGTTCCTCGATGGCGGCGGTGATCCGGTCGAGGGGCATGCCGGCGATCGAGGTTCGGCTCAGCTCTTCGAACTGCGCCGGCCCCTGCTCCTCATCGGATTCCTGGTCGACCCCGGTCCGTGTACCGGGGACCATCGACACCTTCGGCTCGGCCACGGCACCCGGACCACGGGGTTTGGCCGCGGCTGCGGCCTCCGCTTCGGCCTTGCGCCTCGCGCGCTCTTCCTCGGCCTTCTCGGCAGCGAGAAAGCCGGGGGCCCGTTGGAAGCGGTACGGCTGCGGCGCCGGCTGGGTTTCCGGCGTCGCGCCCGTCTGTCCGGTCTCCGGCGCGGGCGAGGTCGCCGGCACCGCCGTGTCGGTGTGCGCCGGTGTGTCGGCCGCTGCGGTCCCCGGCCCTGCCCCGGGCACGTGCGCCTGCTCGGGCACGATCACCGGTGCGTCCCCGACGGGTTCGGTGTCCGGCGCGGGATACGTGAGCTTCGCACGCTTGGTGTCGTCGTCCGGCCCCCGCTCGATCGGCTCCACGCCCTGGCTGCTCGGATTCTTGAGATCGCGATCGCGTTTCATGGATCCTCCCCTGGGAAGTCCCTCCACCCCGCAGCCCAGCCTACGGACCGAAATGCCCGCCGACGCGACAATCGCGATTTCGTGCGCGCCGCACATTCGGAACCAACTCGCTTGGAGTGCGAGACAGTTCGGAGCGGCACGGCTGCGTTCGGCCGACCCGGGTGGTGCGATGCCCCGGACATTCGACCTGCGCGAGCTACTTGCCCGCAACCATGTCCGCCGCGCGGTAGCCCGGTCCGACTCCCTCGACGATAGCCGCGCCGCCGTCCGAGTTGTTGATGCGGAAGTCGACGATCTCCTGGTAGCCGGCGGAGTGGTACCAGGCCTTGGCAGCTTCGGCGGAGGGGAACTCGATGAGGACCAACACGCCCTCGAACGAGCCGTCCATCACCTCGGGCACCTTGTTGTGCACGATGAACCGACCACCATGTGCGTCCAGGGTGGCGTCGATCTTCTCGACGTACTCGACGATCTCGGCGTTGAAGTCGACGGAGCGCAGGTGCGCGAACGCGTACGCGGTCATGAGGGCCTCCTCGGCCTTGTGTCGGCGGTGGGTTTCCTTACGGGTCGAAACGTTACGTGCCGACGGCGTACGCGGAATCTGTCACGTATAGGTATCGCTCTCGCCCGCTCCCCGCTCCGCATCGGCATGATCCGGCTCCGCCGACCGGCGCTGTGCTGCGGATCGATGCCGTGTGGCGGATCGAGACGACCTCATTCGGAGACCTCGACGTATCTCTTGCCGCCCCAGTCGTTCCGGGTGTCGGAGAGGTCCACGTCGACCCCCGCCAAGGCACTGCGCAGGCGCGATTGCGTTGCCTCGTCGAGGAAGTGGTGGCGTGCGTCGAGCCGGTCGAGGTGGGTGAGCGGCTGCCCGGCCATCAGCACCTCGGCGCCCGCGTTGCTCAACGTCCGCATGGAGAGGTCGAGTTCCTTGAGCCGCGCGACGATGGGGGCGCTCGCGAGGGCTGTTGCGATCTCGTCGGAGATCTCGCTGTCCATGAGGCCGAGGTGGTTGAGGGCGGGCAGCCCGGGATGCTCATGCCGGTTGCTCACCTGAGTAGGTCGGGCCGTGCCTGGGGGGCGCGGGGCATCGGGCTGGGAAGGGGCTGGGGAAGCGGGCCGGGGAAGCGGCGAGTACTACTCGGCCACCTCGACGTAACGTCCGGTCTCGCCGTCCGCCGATTCGTACGGTTCCTCTTCCTCGTCGAGATCGAGGCGGACCCCGGGCAGTGAGTCGCGCAGGCGCTGTTGCAGGGACTCGCTGATGAAGTGGTGACGCAGATTGAGGTGTGTGAGGTGGGCGTCCGGCAGCCCGACCAGCAGTGCTGCGGCACCCTCGTCGCCCAACGTGCCCATGGACAGGTCGAGTTCGGTAAGCCGGTCGAGGATGGGAGCCACCGCGACGGCAGCCGCGATCTCGTCCTGGATCTCGCTGTTCATCAGGCCCAGCCGGGTCAGCATCGGCAGACCCTCGCCGTTCAGGATGCCGGCGAGGTCTTCGATCGTGCTGTCGCCGTAGTAGCGCTCGACACCGAGCCACATGTCCAGTGCTCGGAGGGTCGGGAAGAGCGATGCGCCGACCGCGCGGACGAACTCGGCGGGCAGCCCCGCCGACAGGAACTCCAGGACACGCAGAGCGTCGTGACCGACGGGGTCCAGGTGCAGATCCTCGCCGCCGGCGACGATGAGTGTCTCCAGCGCCGGGAACGCGGTCAGGAGGGGCGTGATGTCGCTCTGCTGAATCCAGGAGAGCTCGTTCTCCTCGGCCACGATGTCGCCCAGGCACAGGTGCCGCAGCGCCGGAAGCCGATCCGCAGCCGCGGCAAGCAGTTCGATGGGCACGGCGGCCGACTCGTTGTGGTCACCCCACAGACCGATCACGATCGCGGAGACCTCGGTGGTGTCCACGGTTTCCAGGAAGCGCGCGAAGAGATCGGGAAAGGATTCGGTGATGCTGTGGCCGCGGTAGCTGTTGCCGACGCGCAGTGCCCACGCGGCGTCCCCGGCCCGAGGCCGCGGGTCCGGCGGCGTGGAGGGCGCGCTGTTCGCCTCCGTGGTCGTGGGACGCGGGATCTCGTGCAGTTCGGCGACGGGCAGCCCGCCGAATCGTTTCCGGTGGCCGTTCAAGGTCATGGTGGTGGTTCGTTCCTTCGCGGCGTCGGGAGCGCGGTGGGTACGGTGGCACGCGTGGATCGGTCGACTCACGGACGAGTCCTGCCTACCAGAGCACACCGACGCACGCGGCGCAGGGCGGTTCGCGCTTCCTCCGACGAAGTCGTCGTGTTCATGTCCTCGTTCCGTTCGTCGCGTGATCCGAGGGATCTCCACTCCCGCGTCGGGACTCCGTTCCCGCACCCTGAACAAGAGGGAGACCGACCACGGGAGGTGCGATGATCAGGCACGGGCGAGGCGACGCCGGGCAGGTATTCCTCGTGGGCCTGGCCTCCGTCGGGTTGGCATCGGCGACGGTCGGCATCGCGGTTGCCGCCGCGTTCCTCAACGCCTACGGACCCGCCACGTGGTGGCGGTCGGTGTGCGTCGTGGTGTTGGCGCTCGCCTCGATGGCGATGGTTCTCGCCACCACCACCGTGGTGTGGTCGTGTCCGTCGGGCGGCGCCGTCGTCGGTGGACTCGTCGTCTTCTTCGCCATGTTCGTCACGATCCAGCATGCGTCCAACGCGGTCGGCGACACCGCGCTGGCCAAGCGCGGCGTCTCCACGACCTGCCTGGTCCTCGACGTGCGCGCCCGGACCGAGACATCCACTTCCACCGACGCCAACGGCCACACCACGACCACGACGCGCACGTACAACGACCACCGACTGAACTGCCCCGAGGGCGGTCCGACCGACATGACCACGAGCCGCGCCGCCGCGAAGAAGGGCCAGTCGCTGCGTATCCGCTACGACCCGAAGGGCCGACTGGACACCGTGCCCGAGCGTGGAGTCGCCCGACCGGGCGCTTCGCTGCGGAAGGCCGAACGGTCCTTCACCGTGGTGGTGTTCGCGGCCCTGCTCATCCCTCAGATCGGCGCCCGGCACACCCGACCACGCCGCCCCTCCCCCCACTCGCAGTAACCCGGGCACCGGCTGCGACGGATCTCGACTACCGAAACCTGACGGACGGTCGGGTACCGGTCCGCGCGCGGCCGGACCGTCGGGTGCTCGGGTGCTCGGGTGCTCGGGTGTTCAGGGGCGGTACGCGGTCGTTGCGATTTCGACGAACGAGCGGATCAATGGATTGTTGTCGCCGGCGTTCCACACCGAGACCACTCGACTCGGTGCCATGTCGGCCAGCGGAACCACGGTCAGGTTCTCGGGCAGCAGGTTCTCCGGCAGGCCGTGTCCGAGCGGAGCCAGGCCGACCGTGCCGTTCCAGAGCACGGCCTGCAGGCATTCCTGGACGACGTGCACCACCGGGCCCTCGCGCGGCTCGCCGCCGTTCCAGTACGACTGCCAGATCGGGTCGGTTCCCCGCGGGAACTGGAACCAGCGGCGGTCGGCCAGATCGGCCAGGTCCAAGTGGTCGCGGCGGGCCAGCGGATCGTCGACGCGCAATACCGCACCGACCGGATCGGCGCGCAGTTCGCGCACCGTCAGGGCGGTCTCGTCGAACGGTGCACGCGTCAGGGCGACGTCGACCAGCCCGGCGCGCAGCCCACAGGTCGGGTCGGTCAGGTCCGCGTCGCGGATGCGGATGTCGACGCCGGGGTGGCTGCGGCGGAAGGCGGCGGCCAGCCTGGTGATGCCGGGATCGGTACTGTCGCCCAGGATGCCCACGGTGATGCCGGCCAGGCCGGCCGCCGCGGCCACGCGCGCGCGGAGGAGGTCGGCTTGGTCGAGCAGCGCACGCGCCTCGTCGAGCAGTATCGCCCCCACCGGAGTGAGCGTGACGCCGCCGGGCGAGCGGACGAACAGCACGGCACCGACCTCCGCCTCCAACTGCTTGATCGCCCGGCTCAGCGGCGGCTGGCTCATGTGCAGCCGGGCGGCGGCCCGGCCGAAGTGGAGTTCCTCGGCGACCGCCACGAAATAGCGCAGGGTACGTAGCTCCACGCTGCAACGATACCCGCGCGGTATCGGCGTGCCGGAATCGGTCTTGGACAGCGGCCGAGCCCCGGCGGTGCACTTGGAGCATGCCCGACAAGAGCACATCCGAGAGCGCACCCGATGAAGCGACAACCGGTGAATCGCCGGCCCTCCACCCCGGCGTATCGGTGGTCGGCCCCGACGACGGTGAGGTGATCGTCTTGGCCACCACGCGCATGCGAGTCCTCGAGGACGGCAGCCACACCGAGCACCGTCTCGGAGTCACCGAGTCCATCCTCGCCCCGCACACCTCCGGGCCGCCGCAACACCGCCATGCCCGGCACGACGAGGGTTTCTACATCGTCTCCGGCACGCTGCGGTTCACCATCGGGGACAGGGAGCACGACGCGACCGCGGGCACACTCGTGATGGTCCCGCGCGGAGCCCCGCACACCTTCGCCAACCGGAGCGACCAACCCGCCGTGATGCTCAGCATGTTCACCCCCGACCTCTACGTGCAGTACTTCCGAGACCTCCAAGGCATGACCGCGGACGGCCGACCGCCGACACCACGGGCCGGCCTCCACACGATGAGCCGCTACGCCACCGAGCCCGCCACCGACTTCGCCTGAAGCCTGCGGCGCCCGGCACCGCAGGGCTGCCCGGCGCCGCCCGGCCGCCCCGCACCCGGCAGCGTGCGGCACGACCCGGGCGCTGCCACCCCTCGGCCACCCTCGGCGTCCGGGTCACTCACACACGCCTATTGACACCTTCCGGGTCACCCCGGAACCGGCGGGTCATCCACGCTTGGTGACGCCGAACGGAGAGCATGAACATCGCCTATTGGATCGTTGCCGGACTGCTCGCCTCCTTCTACCTCTACGCGGGAGGGCTCAAGGTGGTCCGCAGCCCCGATCTGCTCCGGCCGATGATGGCTTGGGTGGACCGCATACCGCTGCCCGCCGTCAGGGCGCTGGGAACGGTCGAAGTGCTGGGCGCCGTCGGCCTGCTCCTGCCGCCGGCGACCGGCGTCGCCCTCTGGATGGCCCCGGCCGCGGCCATCGGGTTCACCCTGCTGCAGATCGGTGCGATCGCCGTCCACCTGACCGGCGAAGACCGCCGAGTCACGCTCAACATCGGGCTGATCACCGCTGGTGCGGCGACCATCTGGCTTGCCACCGCTTGGCTGTGATCGAGCAGAGCCCTCGACCGGTGGATGCGACCACCGAGAGCACGACCCGCCGGGTCCGACCGCCGGCCGGCCCGCGGCCTTCACGCCCTCCCGACCCGGCGCACGCCGGAGCCCGCACCACGAGGCATGGCCAGGATTTCGCGGCCGCGGGCCCCGGTGATCATCTCGGCCAGGACAGGTGCGGCGAACAGGGATATCGGGGCGATGTGGTCCTCGCACACCGGCCTCCACAGGCGCAGCGCCGCCCGGAGTTCGGGCCAGGCTTCGTCGCGCAGGGCCGCGCGGGCCGCCCGCGCCTTCATGGGATCGGCCCATGGGTCGACTTCGGGCGCCGGGTCGCCGCTCGCGTACGCAGTGATGACGATGGGGCCCGTACGCGGCGTCGGCTCGACAGGAACCTGGAAGGCCGGGTGTGCGGCAAGGAAGTCGGCGACGGCGTGCACGGCCGCGTCGAACTCGGGGCCGCCGCCGAAGGTGAGCCGGAAGCCCGGTGCATCGGCACGGGCCTCGTAGTCGGCGATGAGCTCCCGTATCGGTTCGGGCGCGTACTCCTTGAGCCGCGGCAGGGGCCGCAGGTCGTGAGCGTGGGCGAGCCGGTCGTGCCGGACCAGCAGCGGCAGGAGTTCCGCAGCGAACAGCGGGCCGGCAAGGAGATCGTCCTTGCTCGGGCCGTACCACAGCAGGCCGGCGAGGTGCCTGCGCCAATCGCCGAGCATCGCCTCCATCTGCGTGCTCAGCACATCGGCGCGCTCGCGTCCGTACTCGCGCGCCTGGGCGAACACCGCGAACGGCCCGCTCACCGCCCCGGCGAGCGCCTCACGGCGAGCCCGCTCGACCTCCGCGTCCCAGTGGTCCCGAGTGGCACCCGGCGGCTTGCGCAGGGCGTGGAAGGACACCCACTGCCGGTGCATGAGGTCGTGGAACGATTCGTACCGCTGGGGCCCTTCGCCGGACCAGGAGGCGAGCCAGTACCCCGCCCACTCGCCGTCCCCGTCCACGTCGTCCGGGTCGAGCAGCATGATCGCGGCGTCACCATCGAGGGACAGACGCAGCGAACGCGCGAGGACCTTCGCCTCCTGGACGCCGAACGCCTCCTCGTCGTCCTCGTCCTCGTCTTCCGCGAGTTCTTCCCAGACGTCGATCCAGCTACGGTCGTCGGTGTCCCTCAGCCATTCCAGTTCCGCGCTGCCCGCCAGCCGGTAGATGAAGTTCCCCGCATCCCGCCACCCGTCGGTGACGAGCAGGAACTCCCGTAGCGAAGGCGGTAGTCGGCGCCCGAGTCGGGCCTCGGCCTCGGCGACCTCGGCCTCGCTCGCCGGCGCGAACCCGAGCCAGGTGTCCCTTACCACTTCCTCCGCGAGCGGCCCGTCGCGCTCCGGATCGTGCCCCGCGACCCACTCCTCGCTCCACTGGTCCAAGAACGGCCGCCAGACCGTACGTTCACCCATCGTCCCCGCCCTCGCTGTCGACCGTCCGACAGCACCCCACCACAGGGGTGCGACAACGGCCCGCGCTCTCGGCCCGGGGCCCGCACGAAGCGGGCCCCGGAACCGTTCGGCGGCGCCCGGGCCTTGCGTCACGTCACCACCGGGGATGTTCGCGTCGACCATCCGCCGCCGGCTCCGCCGGTCCTCGGGACTCGCGTCGGGTGTCGATCAGGGCAGCATGCCTGGCCTGTCGACCACCGCGGTCTCCAATACCGCCGAGGTGTCGAGCACCTGCCCCGCCTCGATGCTGTCGGTCGCCTTCGTCGCGACACGGCGCGAACCGATGTACCGCAACGTGTCCTTGTCGAAGATCAGTTCGTCGCGGACACCGGGATTGTAGGAGTCGTATCGCACGATCGCGACGCCGTGTCGATCGGCGGCGGTGACGGCGTCCGGTACGACGAGCACGCCCGGGATCCTGGCGGCGGCCCGGTAGAGCGCGGCCCCCACCCTCGGCGGCATCAGGGATTCGCGGAGCAGGTCGCTCACCAGGACGAAGGCGTCCTGGTCCGGGTTCCGGTCGTCCGCCTCCTTGTCGCCTTGGGCCCGCAGCCAGCGGTACATCGCGTCCGGGTCGGTCGGCAGGGTCGAAAGGTGCCGGTAGTTGGTGGTCGACTCGTAGCCGAGTTCGCCGGGACGCGCCTCGGCCTCGAGCGGCTCCCCGTCGGCAAGGTGCGATTGACCCGGCTCTCGGACCAGTCCCGGGCGGGAGCCGTCCACGGCCCTCCATACCTCGCGCAGGTGCAAGGGGGTCATGGTGGTGGGGATGCCTTCGCCGACCGTCGCCGAGGCGACCCGGCTGCGCACGTAGACGTACTGGTCGTCCCGAATGCCCTCCGCCGCGTGCGACTCGGCCGCGACCATCGCGATGCGGTTGAGCAGGTCGGCGGCACCACCGGTGGTGTCGCCGTTGACCCGCGGGGCGAAGGCGGACGTCGCCGGCCCGGCCCGACCGATCGTCCTGCCGGGATTGTCCGTACCGTTCACGCTGACGCCCGCGAGGACCGCGAGGGCCAGGGCACCGGCCGCCGCCGGTCCGACGATGACGGGTCGCAGCCACGGGGTGCGTCGGGAAGGACTCCCGGTCGGAGCGTGGTCGTGCCGAATCTCGCGCATCAGATGCTCCTTGATCTGCTGATGGCGACCCGGCGGAAGGTCCTTCTCGGGGAGCGACGTCGTGGCGTTCATTCGTTTCCTTCCTGAATGGGCCTGCTCGCGCATGTGTGGGCACCTCTCACCTGTCCCGAGCGGCGAAGCGGTTCCCGTTTCTCCGCCGCGGCGGCGAGTTTGCGCCGGGCGCGGGAGAGCCGCGAGCGCACCGTGCCCACCGGAATGCCCAGCGTCCGGGCCGCCGTCGCGTAGTCGCAACCCGACCACACGCACAGCGCCAACACCTCCCGTTCGGTGCGGCGCAGCGTGTCCAGCGCGAGCCGTACCGCGTCCAGCAGTTCGGTGTCGTCGATCCGGCCCACGACCTCGTCGGAGAAGTCCGGCAGGACACCGCCCGGTGGCAACCGCGACATCGCGGCAGCGTGACGTCGGGCCGCGCGCCTGATGTTCCGCACGGTGTTGGTGGCGATCCCCAGCAGCCACGGCCGCAACGATCCGCCCTCGGTGTCCAACCGGCCACGCAGCCGCCACGCCTCGAAGAAGGTCAGGGACACGACGTCCTCGGCCGTCGACCAGTCCCCCGTCAATCGGAAGGCGTGGTTGTAGACGGACCGTGCGTACTGATCGAACAACTCCGCGAAAGCGTCGTCGTCCCCGTCGCGAATACGCGCGCGCAGTTTCGTCGTCATGTCCTTGGACCTGTCCGGCGGCATCGGCGGGTTCCTGTGACCGGCGCCACACACGATGCGACGCCGCGCAGGAACCGGGCCGCCGACGCGCGCCTGCGCGGGCGTCCTTGATCGGCACTGAAGCCGGTCGGGGCCACATCGTTCGCAAACGGCGTGGTACTTCTGCGCTACGAGATCGTGAAATAGCCGGATGGTCCGCAATCACGAAATATCGGCCACCGGCGAGGCCGCCCGCCTTGAACCACCGGGCTCCTCGCCATCCGGAGCCGGGACCCCGACGCGATCAGGGCCTCACCGCCGCTCCCGCCACGCACGGCTGTCACTCCCGCCACGCACGGTGGCACGCAAACCCTGACCGACCCACGCCCACCGCCGTGGATCGCGTACAGCCGCGAACCTCGGCGCACGGTTCGCGGCACGACGGTCACGTCGGGGCCGTGCCGTACATCATGCCGCTGCTCGGCACCAAGCACGACGCGGACTTCGTGGGCTCGATGCAGCAGTCACTACGGCATCAACGTCCCCCTCAACGAGGCACTCGCCGCCGCGGGCAACACCGGCCCGGCCAAGACCCGCGCCGTCCTCTCCACCGCCGCCGCGATGGCCGAGGCCATCCGCCGGCACCGCCGCAACCACGCCTGAAGGGTGGGGAGCGCAGAATCCACCGACCTCCGTCTCCCGGCGATCCGCAGCCCGGGAGCGGAGATCACCCGGTGCGGCGTGGCGGCGCTACTTTCCGGGCCAGTCGGCGCAGGGTACGACCTCGAATCCCCGGCTCGGGAAGACCGCGTCCATGAAGAAGTCGTGTATCGCCGCGTCACCGTCGGCGCAGCCGTCGCGGAGCACGGTCACTCCGTAGCCACGGTCCGCCGCGTCGTAGCACGTCGCGGCCACCATCGCGCTGGTCGCGACTCCGGCGATCGCGAGAGTGTCGACCCCCCTCGCGCGAAGCACCAGGTCGAGATCCGTACCGGCGAACGCGCTTGCGCGGCGTTTCACCACGACGACGTCCTCGTCGACCACCGGCAGCGCGATCTCGGTTCCGGCCGATCCCTCATGGAAGGTGTCCCCGGCTTCGTGGAACGTCCTGAACAGCTCGTTGCCCGGCGGCAGATCGGCCCCATTGCCCCGAACGGCGAAGTGCACGAACACCACGAGAGCACCGCTCTCGCGGGCACGGGGAAGCAGTTCGGTGAGCGTCGGCACGACACGCCCAGCGAACGGGTATCCGCTCGTGATGCCCTGCTGGATATCGCCGATGATCAGTGCGGAGGTCACGACAGCCCCACATCCAGTCTTGTATCCAACACCCGTGGCCGGCACGACAACCGCTCCGACCGCCACGATCATACGATCACCGACAGCCGGTAGCCGAGGCCGCCCTCCCGGCGAGCCCGAGGACGACGCTCGTCGCCCCGATGCCCCGACCCGCCCCCACCCATCGCCGGCGCACGTCCCAACGCGCCTACGCCATCGGGCCTTTCCGTCGAAGCTCGTGACCGTTCCGAGGTCGCCGAACGGCGCCATCGCCTCGACGTGAACACCGGACACCGCGAACCCGATGCCATGGCCCTCGCGCTCAACGAGATCGGCCGCGTCACCCCGCGCACCACCGCCCCGCTCGTCCACGACACCTACCGCCGCAACCGCGCGACCGGCAGCTTCATCCTCGTCGACGAGGCAACCGACAACACCGTCGCCGCCGGAATCCTCCCGGACGACGCGTGAACCGACACCGACCAACGCGGCGCCGTCACCCGACGTCCGCCGGCACACCGAAACACGCAGTGCGCGGCCGGCCCCCGACGACCCGGCAGCACGGCCCGCCGGGATTCGTGCGGCGGCTTCCATTGCACGGCGGCCCACATCCTCCGGCGATCGCCACTGAGCCAACCGGCCGCAAGGGACCCGGCTGCCGCGACGCGCCGGCTTCGGGAGTTCCGCGCCACACGACCCTGCGCGAACTCGTACCCGGTTCCTAGAGGGTGCGCGGGCGCAGCCGTTCACCCTGCGGCCCGAACATGATCAGGTATTCGACCGTTCCGTCAGCGGCGGCGTTGGCGACTCCGTGGGGTGTACGGGTGTCGAACTCGACGACTTCTCCGGCGGTGAGGACGAGGTCCTGTTCGCCGAGCGCCAGCCACAACCGCCCGTACAACACGCACAGCCATTCGTAGCCTTCGTGGGATACCTGTCGTGGGCGCAGCGGCGGCTCGCCGTCGGCGGGCAGGATGTGCTTGTGGGCGTGCAGGCCCCCGACGTATGGGGTCAGCGGCAACATCGTCTTGTCCTGCCCGGGGCGCCGCGGCCCGGCACTTCGCGGTCTCTCCGCCGTGGCGGACGCGGTGCCGGCGAGTTCGTCGAGCGTGACGCCGTACGTCTTGGCCAGGCTCAGCAGCGCCTCCAGGGTCGGCTTGCGCCGTCCGTTCTCGAAGCGCGACAGCGTGCTGAGGGAGATGCCGGTTGCTCGGCTCACGTCGGTGAGCGTGGCACCGTGCCGCTCGCGAACGGTCCGCAGCCGCGGGCCCATGGCCGCCAGTGCTTCGGCTGTGCCGTCGTCCGTCATTCTCGCCTCACCCCTTCCGGTCGGGCCGTGTCCACCGCCCTGGCCTCCCAGTTTGCCAGGATGGCAAGGGAAGTCGCGTCGGTCGACCGCGGCAGCGCATGATCGGTGCGTCGCCGCAGCCACCCGGGAACCCGAGGAGGGGCCATGTACCAGCCCGCACCAGCCGCAGACCTGCGCCACCGCACCATCGAGGCACCCGCCGGCCGGTTGCACCTGGTCGAACAGGGCACCGGGCCGCTGGTCCTGCTCGTCCACGGCTTCCCCGAGTCCTGGTTCTCCTGGCGGTACCAGCTCCCGGCACTCGCGGCGGCGGGATACCGGGCGGTCGCACTGGACGTACGCGGCTACGGCCGCTCCTCGAAGCCGGCCGCGACGCAGGACTACCGGATGCTCGCCCTGGTGGAGGACAACGTCGCCCTGGTGCACGCTCTGGGTGAGGACACGGCGGTGATCATCGGACACGACTGGGGCTCGAACATCGCGGCCGGGTCCGCCCTGCTCCACCCCGAGAGCTTCCGCGCGGTCGGACTGCTGAGCGTCCCCTACGCACCGCCCGGCGGCCCCCGCCCGACCGACGTGTTCACCCGGATGGGCGGGGAGGCGGAGTTCTACGTCTCCTACTTCCAAGAGCCCGGCCGCGCCGAGGCCGAGATGGAACCCGACGTCCGCGGCTGGCTCGCGGGCTTCTTCGCGGCCCTGTCCGCCGACACCATGCCGGCGCGGGGCGAACCCGACCCGCACTTCGTGAGCCGCGGCGGAGGGCTGCTGCGCGACCGCTTTCCGAGCGGTCGGCTGCCCTCCTGGCTGACCGAGGGCGACCTCGACGTGTACGCGGGAGAGTTCGAGCGCACCGGCATGACCGGGGCACTCAACCGCTATCGCAACATGGACCGCGACTGGGAGGACCTCGCCCCCTACGCCGGCGCGCCCATCAAGCAGCCGTCCCTGTTCATCGGCGGCGGCCTGGACGCCTCCACGACGTGGATGGCCGACGCGATCGACGCGTACCCGTCCACGCTGCCCGGCCTGGTCTCCTCGCACATCGTGGACGGCTGCGGCCACTGGATCCAGCAGGAACGCCCCGACGAAGTCAACCATCTCCTGACTGCCTGGCTCGACTCCCTGCCCCCGGCCGGATGACCGCTCCCTCGCCCAGGCGACCTCTCGACCCCACCGGCGACTTCCACCGCCGCGCGGTGCCCGGGGTCGAGGGCTCGACAACCTCGGGGCCCCACGGGGTCGAATCCCTGCTCCGGGAGGCGTTGTCGAAGCGGTCGAGGTCATCGCTCCACGCGGTGGCGCAGGTGCGTCACGCCGGGTGCCGGCGCTGCCCGACCGCGATCGGGATCGCCCGCGTGCCGGGCGGCCGACTGCACGCCGTGGTCGACGAGTTGCACGCACCCCTATCGGGACGCCGATCCCCCTGACGCCGCGTTTCCCGCAGCCAGGATCCGGCGGGCGTTGCGGACCACCGCCTCGTCGATCATCTTGCCGTCGTCGCCGACACAGACCGCCTGTCCTGCGGCAAGGCCGGCCTCGAAGCGGGCGACGAGTCGTCCGGCGCGCTCGACGGCCTCCGGCGAGGGAGTGAACACGTCGTGAACGACCCTCAGTTGATCGGGGTGGATGCATGCACGCGATCGGTAGCCGAGACGACGCAACCGTTCGGTGGAACGGCGCAGGGCGTCCAGGTCGCGGTAGTCGGTCGACACGGGGGCGACCGGAGGGGCGATGCCGGCAGCCGCCGAAGCGAGCACGATCCGGGACCGGATCGCGAGGAGTTCCGATTCGTCGTCACCGGGTTCGATGCCCAGGTCCGCACACAAGTCCGCCTCGCCGACCTGGAGTCGAGTCACGCGGGGCGCACGCGCGATGGCAGGTGCGGCGAGGATCGCCGCCGCGTCCTCCAGCAGCGGGGACACCTGGGTCCGGCCCGCGTCGATGCCCGTTTCGTGTTCCCGCTCGGTGAGGACGTCGTGCAGTGCGCGCAGTTCGTCGAGACCCGCGCACTTGGCCTGGACCAGACCGCGCAGGGCGGGCGCGACGACGGCACGGGCGTCGACGAGGCCCGGCGTACCGGAGTTGATGCGGACCCAGATCGCGCATTGTCCCTCGGGGTCCTGCCCGGTCAGCCACCGCGCGACCTCGGCGCGCACGGCGGACTTGGCCGAGGCGGGCACGGCGTCCTCGAGGTCGACGATGACGGCGTCCGCACCTCGGGACAGTGCCTTTTCGAGCATGGCGGGTCGGTCCCCGGGAACGTACAGCCATGAGCGGCCGGTCATCCGGTCCGCCTGTCCGCCTCGCGGTGGACTCGGCCACGCGGAGCGGGAGTCGGACCGGCGACCGGCTTCGGGGGGACGTGCTCGATGACGGTGATGATGTCTCCTCGCGGGCGCAAGGCACGGCTGTGGGCGAACTGCGCAGTCGTGCGGCGGGAGCGGGATGCTCCGCCACCCTAGGCGCGCTCGTTCCCAGGATCAAGGTTCCGTTTCGCTGCGTGTACCGATGCTCGATTCGATCGGATCGGCATCCGAGCCGACCGTGGTCGAAGGCGGCGGGAGCGAGGTGTCGGCGTCGGGTTCCCACGAGCGGCGCCGCGTGAGTCGGGGCCGCCGACGTACCGTGGGAGAACACCCGACGCCGTGGTTCCGGATCGAACGCGGCCGCCCGGGCGGGAAGGCCGCGTTCGATCCGATGCCGCCCGCGTGAGCGGCCGTCGTGCTCAGGGGCCGGTGTGGCCCACGGCCTCCGCGTAGAAGGAGCGGTCGACGAGCTTGTCCTCCGGCAACGCCGGTGCCTCGACCACCTTGCCCTCGATGTACATCTTCTGGACCCGGTCGGTCGTGCCGCCGCGGATCTCCCAGTCGACCACCTGCGCGGGCACGGACTTCAGCAGTTCGGGCTTGCTGCCCAGCGTCGTCGCCAATTCCTGGACGAACGCCGGGTCCTGCTTGTAGTCGCCCGCGAAGTACGTGTTCACGGTGCGGATCAGCGCGCGCAGGAACGCGACGCCGGCGTCCCGGTTCTTCGCCAGAAGGTTTTGCCCGTAGAGCATTCCGCCGAGCGGCTCACCGACCGGCTGACCGCCCAGGAATGTGTACTCGGGCTTGCCCTCGAAGTCCTTCCAGATCGGGTCGAGCAGCCAGGCCGCGTCGATGCCGCCGTTCTTGAACGCCTCAGGCACACCCGCGCCGTCCAGTTGCTGGAAGGAGACGTCGGTGGGCTTGGTCTTGTGCTGGGCGAGCACGCTCTCGATCGGGTACATGATCACCGACGTCTTGCCCACCAGCGTGCCGAAGCGCGCGTTCTTCAGGTCGACCGCGTCCCCGGTCTTGCCGTCCTTGACCCGGGCCCAGACCCCGGTCTTGGATTCGGGGGCCACCGAATAGTTGCCCGCGACCCACTTGATGTCGAAGCCCTGCTTGACCGCGTTGACCATGCCGGCCTCGGGCGCCGAATACAGCACGTCCACCTGGCCCTTGGCGAGCAGCGTGATCGCGTCGGTGGCCGGCATCTGCTTGAGCTCGACGTCCAGACCTTCCTTCGCGAACTCGCCCTTGGCGATCGCGGTGCGCAGCGGGCCGAGGTACTCGGCCGACAACGAGCCCGCCGTCACGGTGATCTTCGCCTTCTGCGCGAGCGGCTTGGCGGCGGGCGAACCCGCCGTGCAGCGCGCCGGCTTGCGGGTCGGGGCCAGGTCGGCCGGATCGGTCCAGGCGTGCTCGCATCCCGCGACCGCCTCGATCGGGCGCTTGGGCTGCGGGGTCTTGTCCCGGTCCGAACCGGAGTCGGCGGAACCGCCGCATCCGGCGAGCAGCGTGGTGCAGGCCAACAGTGCGGTGGTCGTCAGGAATCCGCGTCTCGCCATGATGTGCCTTTCGGGGTCGGTGCGCCGAGGTGTGGTCGGGAGGCCGCGCACGAGGCGGGCGGCCCGGCCGAGGTGGTGGCATCGCATCGGGCCTGCGCTGAGGTGGTGACGTCGCGTCGGGACCGCGTCGTGGTTGACGGCGCGTCAGGACTGCCCGGGACCGCGGTCGCGCGGTGCCCACGGAGTGCACAGTCGGCCCACGTGGCGGATCAACTCGGAGAAGAGCACGCCGACGATCGCGACCACGATGATCCCGACGAACATCGCGCGGTTGTCGAAGAGTTGGCGCGAATTGAAGATCACGTAGCCCAGGCCCTTGTTGTCGGGCGAGGCGATCCCCTCGGAGGCGATGATGACCAGGACCGCGACGCCCGCCGAGATCCGCAGGCCCACCATCACCTGCGGCAGCGACGCGGGCAGCAACACGTGTCGGAACATCTGCCACGGACCGGCGCCGAAGACCGCCCCGGCCTCGCGGTAGCCGTCGGGCACGGCGATGACCGCGGCCATTGTGGCGATCCAGACGAAGAAGAACACCGTCACCGCGACAAGCGCGATGTGCGGTGCCTCGCCGAGACCGAACATGGTCATGAAGATCGGCAGGAGCGCGAGCTTGGGCACCACGTACAGGGCGTCCAGGGTGGGTTCGAGCGCGGCCCGAACCAGCGCGTTGGTACCCATCAGGAGGCCGACGACGAATCCGCCGATGGCGCCGATCGCGTAGCCGGGCAGCACCCGGGCCAGCGTGGCCCACACGTCCGGCCACAGCTTGCCGTCGGTGGCGTCGGTCCAGCCGTCCGCGACGATGGTCGAGGGCGCGGGGTAGAGCCGGTCGTCGATCCACCCCTGGTTCGCGGCGAGTTGCCACCACAGCAGGAGGACCACGGGAACGGCGACGGCCAGGCCGATCTCCAGGAGTCGCCGTCGCGTCCGCGCCCGGCCGGGGTCGCGTTCGGCGGTGCCCGGTTCGCGGACCAGCACTCGGATCGACGCGTTGTCCTTCACGGTGACCGTCACGGCGCGACCTCCTCCTTGTCCTTCTCCTGCTCCCTCTTCGGGTCCTGCTTCTGCTTGCCGCCCTGCTTCGGGTCCCGGTCCTGCTCCCGGTCCGTCTCCTGCTCGCGGGTGGTCGTCGTCTCGACCTCCCCGCGCAGCAGTTCCCACAGTTCGGCCTGCATCGCGGCGAACTCCGGTGACCTGCGCACCTCTCCGGTCCGCGGGCGGGCGAACGGCGGTACCCGCTCGGCGATCAGTCGGCCGGGCCGTGCGGACATCACCAGGACGCGGTCGCCCAGCACCAGCGCCTCCTCCAGGCTGTGTGTGACGAACAGGACGGTGCGCTTGTCCGCTTGGCAGATCTCCAGGAGTTCGTCCTGCAGGATCGTCCGCAGCTGCGCGTCCAGGGCCGCGAACGGCTCGTCCATGAGCAGGATTTCCGGCTCGACCGCGAGCGCGCGGGCGATCGACACGCGCTGCTGCATCCCGCCGGACAGGGCCGCGGGGTAGCGGTCGGCGAAGTCCGCGAGGCCGAGTCGACCCAGCCAGTCGCGCGCTCGCGCGTTCGCCTCCTTGCGTGGCACCCGACGCAGGTCCAGGCCGAACCGAACGTTGGCCAACACCGTCTTCCACGGGCTGATGCCGTAGTTCTGGAACACCATCGCGGCGGGGTTCGCGGTCGCCGCCGTCACCTCGACCCGGCCGGCGGTCGGCTTGACCAGGCCGGCCACGATCCGCAGGAATGTGGACTTGCCGCACCCGGACGGGCCGACGATGCAGCAGAATTCCCCGGGTTCGACGTCCAGATCGAGTGGGCCGAGCGCGTGCACCCGGCTCGCGCCGCGACCGAATCGGCGCTCGACCCCCGCGGCTCGGATCCTGCCGGCCTGCGCGGCCGGTTCGGGCAGCTCCTGGCCCACGTGTCTCACCCCTGAAGTCCGTGCGGTCCGTGCGATCCGTCGATCCGTCGCGATCCGTCTGCGTCCGGTGCCCGTATGCGTCCGTGTTCGAGCACAGCCGGTGTCCCCACCGGAGTCGATCATTCCGTTCGACCGGCGTGACAATATGACGATGCGTCAGATTTCTCAATCGATCGAATCGACAAAATGACATTGACCCTGAGATGTGTCCACCACGAGACCTGACGGAGTCTCAGGCGTGCTCGACAGCGTCGTCTTCGCGCGGACTCGATGCCGAGAATCCCGGTCCTGGAACCGATATTCACGACCGACCACCTCCACCCCCACCAAACTCGCTATCGAAACGGTTGCGTTTCGATAGCGCCACCTCTAGCGTTGGCGAAACGACGTCGTTTCGCTATTTCAACCGACGAGGTACCCCCGCATGCACACCGACTCGACCGGGACCACCGACTCCGCGCCCTCCGGACGACGTTCGCGGCTGACCGCGGAGCGCGAGGCCGAGTTGTACGTGGCCACGCTGGACCTGCTCCGTGAGATGGGCTACGCCGCGTTGACCATGGAGGCCATCGCCACGCGAGCCAAGGCCGGCAAGGCGACCCTGTACCGCCAGTGGCGGAGCAAGCCGCGTCTGGTCGCGGCGGCACTGCGGCACAACAAGGGCGCGTCCCTGGTCGGCCTGGACACCGGTTCGCTGCGTGGCGACCTGTACGAGACCGTGCACCGGATCGCGTACGGCGCCGCCCCCGACACCGCGCTGCTCGCGAGTGTCGCGCACGCCATCCTGGGCGATCCCGAACTCGGCCTGGCGGTACGGGAAGCCATCGTCGATCCCGAGGCGGCGGTGCTCGACCGGGTGCTCGCGAACGCTGTCGCGCGCGGCGAAGTCGCCCCGGACAACCCCGCGGTGGGCCTGCTGGCACACCTGCTGATCGGCGCGGTGACCGGCCGACCCCTGATCGAAGGCTGCATCGCCGACGAGGAATACCTACAGCGCTACATCGACGCCGTCGTGCTCCCGGCGCTGCTCCGGCACTGAACCGCCGGCCGCAGGCCATTTCCCCAAGCGCGTCCTCTCCCACCCGACAGGAGCAGATTCGCCATGCCACAAAACACCGCCGCCCCGGCCGTGGCACCACCGGACCCGGCCGCTGCCGGCGCCGTGCCCCGCCGCTGGTGGATCCTCGCGGTGATCGCGCTGGCCCAGGTCACCGTCGTCCTGGACGCCACCATCGTCAACATCGCCCTGCCGTCCGCACAGCGCGACCTCGGCTTCTCCGACGGCAATCGCCAATGGGTGGTCACCGCCTACGCCCTCGCGTTCGGCAGCCTGCTGCTGCTCGGCGGCCGGATCGCCGACCTGTTCGGCCGCCGAAACGCCTTCCTGATCGGCCTGTTCGGCTTCGCCTTGGCCTCCGCCGCCGGCGGCGCCGCGCCGAACTTCGAGGTACTGGTGGCCGCCCGCGCCCTCCAGGGCGTCTTCGGCGCGCTCCTCGCCCCGGCCGCACTGTCGCTGCTCACCACCACGTTCACCGACCCGACCGAACGTGCCAAGGCCTTCGGCGTGTTCGGCGCCGTCGCCGGCGCGGGCGGCGGCGTGGGACTGCTCCTGGGCGGCGTACTGACCCAACACCTCGACTGGCGCTGGTGCCTGTACGTCAACCTGATCCTGGCCGGCCTCGCCATCGTCGGTGGAGTCCTGCTGCTGGGCAGGCACGAGCGCGCCGCCGACCGCCCCCGTCTGGACCTGCCGGGCACATTGGCCGTCTCCGCCGGTCTGTTCGCGCTCGTCTACGGCTTCTCGCACGCGGAGAGCGACGGTTGGCGCGACCCGATCACCTACGGCTGCCTGATCGCCGCCGTCGTACTGCTCGCCGTCTTCGCCCGCATCCAGACCGTCGTCGCCAACCCGCTCCTGCCGCCGCGCGTACTCCTGGACCGCGACCGGGGCGCCGCCCTGATCGGCATGCTCGTGGCCGGCGCCGGCATGTTCGGCATCTTCCTGTTCCTGACCTACTACATGCAGCAGACCCTGCACTACAGCCCGGTGAAGACCGGGCTGGCCTTCCTGCCCATGGTGTTCGGCATCATGCTCACCGCGACCAGCGCAACCGTCGTCCTGCTGCCGCGCTTCGGGCCCAAGCCGATCGTGCCGACCGGGATGGGCCTGGCAGCGCTCGCCCTGCTCCACATGACCCGCCTGGATCTGGACAGCGCGTACGCGACCGACCTGATGCCCGGCCTGATCGTGTTCGGCGCGGGCGTGGGACTGGTCATCGCGCCGTGCATGAGCGCGGCCACGTTCGGCGTACGCGCGCAGGACTCTGGGGTTGCCTCGGCCGCGGTCAACACCGTGCAGCAGGTCGGCGGTTCGGTCGGCATCGCGCTGCTGAGCACGCTGTCCGCGTCGGCCGGATCGCACTACCTGAAGGACCATCGGGCCGGCCCGGAGACCTTCGCCCGCGCCGCGCTGGAGAGTTACGCGACCGCCTACCGCTGGTCCGCCGCGTTCTTCGCCGTCGGCCTGGTCGCCACGGCGCTGCTCTTCCGTCGCGGCGCCCCCGTCGTCGACCCGAACACGGCCCCCACCGTGCACATGTAGTCGATGTCCCGGCCCGTCTTCTTGACCTCTCCCGGAACGGATGGCGTGGCCTTCACCGGGTAGGCACCCGCGACAACACGATCCGGGAGGACGGTTTTGGGCGAGGCGATGCGGGCCAAGGGATGGGCACGGGCGTTCCCCGTGGAGACGGGAGTCGGCGCCGGGCGGCGATGGGCCAGGGAACGCCTGGCCATGCTGGAGTGGACCGAGGACGCCCCCGAGACGGTGGACGCGATTCTGCTCGTGGTCACCGAACTGGTCACCAACACTCACCTGCACGCCCACACTCGCGCTCACGTGGTCATCTCCTGGGACGGCCACTGCCTGCACGTGCACGTGTGCGACGACGACCCCACTCTGCCGACACCACGAACCCCCGACAGCCTCACCCCCGGCGGACGGGGCCTGGCCCTGGTCGACGCGGTCACCGACGACTGGAACATCCACCCCCACCGCCACGGCAAAACCATCGACACTTGCTTCCGCCCTCCGACAACGAGCGAGTCGACGAAGCCCTGAAGCAACTCCCCAGCGCGGTTCGCGGGATGGCCACCCACCGGATGCCTGCGAGATCGCACATCCCCATCCCCGTACGGGACGACCACGACGGCGGGCGGCGGCGTTCGCGATGCGCCGCCGATTCCGTCAATCCCGCGGCGCGGCTTCGGGACCGACGTCCCCCGGCAGTATCGGCCGCATGAACGTGCGTTCGTAGCGCACGACACAACCGCTCTCGTCCCGGATACGGTCCGCTGCCACGAAGTCCGGATCCACTCCGAACAGGCCGCGGTACCGCTCGTAGGCGGCCAGGCTCGGGAAGGTGAACAGGGCCAGGGCCCGGTCGCTCGCCCCCTCGGCAGGCAGGAAGTAGCCATGATGGATTCCACCGTGGCGACCGACCAGTTCCATCCAACAACGCCCGAACCGTTCGAACGCCTCGATCTTGGCGGGATCGATCGTGTAGTCGACGACGCAAGTGATCACCCGAACATCCTTCCCTTCCGCAGAGCTTCCAGTCACGGTCGTCCGGCGGCGCGGCGGAGCGACCGAAGCGGAGGCTTTCGGCGCTTCCCTTCGCCGCCGCCGGCGACGGGCGACGGGCGACGGCCGACAGGCGACGGGCGATGGGCGACGGGAACGACGCCCGGTTCGGCGGCGAAGCCCCACATGACGACCGGGTAGCGGTCCTCGCCGTCGACAATCTCGAAAGCCGCCCAGGCGATCCGTTCGCAGCACATGCGTTACGGACCAGCCGTCTTCGCTGTGATCAGCCGTCTTGGCCGACTACGGCGCGACACAGCGCGCCCCGTCGATCGCTCACCCCGTGCCGGGAGCATCCGTGCCTCTCCCCGCGATCCGCGGGCAGCGCATGGGGTGTCGCCTTCTGGGCAGAGAAGGCGGTATGAGGGTGCTCACGGACCTGGGCGGGCCACGTCCGCCGCGCGGCGATCAAGCCCTGCTCCCGGTGAACGGCACGCGCCGCTACCGTGGACCGATGGCATCGATCAAGAAGTTCCAAGTCACCTTCGACTGCGCGGAGCCTGAGCGCGTCGCTCGTTTCTGGTGCGAGGTGTTGGGGTACGTCGTACCGCCGCCGCCGGAGGGCTTTGCCACCTGGGACGAATACCACCGCTCGCTGCCGCCCGAGCGCCGGGGCGCGGCGTTCGTCTGCATGGATCCCACCGGTGTGGGCCCACGCATGTACTTCCAGCGTGTTCCGGAAGGCAAGGTCGTCAAGAATCGGGTGCACCTCGATGTACGGGCCGGCACCGGGCTCGTGGGTGAAGAGCGCCTCGCCACACTCGAGGCCGAGTCCGCACGACTGGTCGCGCTCGGAGCGGTACAGGTGCGGGTATTGCATGCCGATGCCGTGAACGAATCCTGCATCCTGATGCAGGACATCGAGGGCAACGAGTTCTGTCTCGACTGAGCGGTCGTGAACGCGTCGCCACCTGCCGGTCCTGCCGCCTGACGACGAGCAGGGGCGCCGCCGTTCAGGTCGCCGTGCTCGGCCTGTCCGCGGGCCGGCGTGTGCCGAGGCGGGCGCGGTAGGCGGCCACCGCGTTGCGGTTGGCACACGCGGTGCTGCAGTAGCGGCGCGAACGGTTCCGGGTGAGGTCCAGGACGATGCCCGCACAGCCTTCGTCCGCGCACAGGAACAGGCGGGACAGCTCGTCGACGCGCACCACGTCGGTCATGGCCATCGCGGTCTCCACGATGACGCGGGTTGCCAGGGGCGCGTCGGAGGACACGGCGTGCAGATGCCAGTCCTGGTCGTCGTGACGAACGAGCTGCGGGAGCGCACGAGCGTCGATGAGCATCGTGTTCACCAGGCTCGCGGCGCGGTCGCGGTCGGCGGTCAACAGCTCGCGCAGAACCGGCCGCAGCTCGCGCATGCTCGCGAGTTCCTCGGCATCGCGGTCCCGGCGTCCGGTGTAGCGATGTTCGGCGCACCACGCGTCCAACTCCTGGACGGTGGTGAGGGTGTCCGACCCCTCCGCGCTGTTGACCAGCGCCACGGCCGCCTGCAGGTCGGACTCGGTGTCATGACCAAAAATCATTTTGACATCTTACATCTTCTCTCTTAGCGTCATGGTCTATGACCCAGGTAGTCGATGACACGCTGCGTGTACGCGCCTCCTCCGGCGCCCTCGGCGGCGGCCTGTTCCTCGCCCTCGTCTCCGCGATGTCCTTCGGCATGTCGGGATCGTTGGCTCGAGGACTGCTCTCGTCCGGGTGGAGCCCGGGAGCCATCGTGCTGGCCCGGGTCGGCATCGCCGCGCTCGTCGTGGCGCCGTTCGCGGTCGCGTCCCTGCGCGGGCGCCTGCGGCAACTGCGCGCGCAGCTGCCGACCGTGCTGGTGTACGGCGTACTGGGGCTCGCCGGCGCGCAGTTCTGCTTCTTCTCCGCGGTCGCCACGATGGACGTCGCGCCCGCGTTGCTCATCGAGTACACCGCTCCGGCGGCCGTCGTGGTGTGGTTGTGGGTGCGTCGCGGTCAGCGCCCGCGGCCGTACACCCTGGCCGGCGCCGGCATGGCAGCCGCCGGCCTGGTACTGGCCGTCGACCTGCTCTCCGGCGCCGACCTGGCATGGTCGGGCGTCGCCTGGGCGCTCGCCGCGATGGTGGGCCTGACGGCGTACTTCCTCATCGCGGCGGACACCGACACCGGGCTGCCGCCGGTGGCCCTGACCGGTGCCGGTCTCGTGATCGGCACGGTCACCCTCGCCGCCCTCGCGGCCGTCGGCCTGTTGCCGATGCGCGCCACCCTCGAACCGGCTTCCTACACGACCGGCAGCACACCGTGGTGGGTGCCGGTGCTCCTGCTCGGCCTGGTCACCGCCGCCTTGGCCTACACGACGGGAACCGCGGCGAGCCGCCGCCTCGGCTCACGCACCGCCTCCTTCATCGCCCTGCTGGAAGTCGTCGCCAGTGTGGGCTTCGCCTGGCTGCTGATCGACGAGGCACCGACGACGTCCCAGACCGTCGGCGGCCTCCTGATCATCGGCGGCGTCGTCCTGGCCAAGCTCGACGACCGCTGATCCCCCCGGAGCACAGGAACGACCGCTGCCGAAACGCGCTCGGGAAACGCCGGAGCCGGGCAACGGGCAACCGGCTCCGGTGAAGTCCCGCATCGATCCGTCGCGAGAACGAGTGGCCCGGTTCCCCGCACCGCGAGCGCGGCGTCACATACCCCGCGTCGACCCCAGCCGCAGACGGTTCGACCGCTCACCAACCGACGGTGGTTATGCGAGTGGTTTGGCGCCGAAGACGAAGATGCCGTCCCTGGTGCTCACCAGACCGTGGCCGTCGGCGGTCATCCTGGGGAACAGCTCGCCCGGCACCCCTTCGGGCAGCACGACCTTCCTGGTTCGAGCGTCGACCACGAGCGGATCGCCGGCGCGCGGGTTGTCGCCGTTCATGCTCCCACTGGGGCTGTAGCCGCGCTTGCTCGCGTACAGGGCGCCGTTGACCACCACGAACGACTCGATCGGCAACTCACCCTCCTTGGGCTGCTGCCATACGATCCGACCGGTCCTCAGGTCCCATGCCGTGGTTCGCACTTCGCCGCCGGTGCCGGCCGCGACGAACATCAGCGACTCCTCGCGGTCGACGATCGCGCGGTAGTAGCCGCTGGTGATGCGCGGTCCGTCGTGGACGAGGTTTCCGGTCGCCAGGTCGTACAGTCCCCACTGCGTCGCGAAGCTGAAGCTGCCCTTCGAGCCCGCGTCCCAGGCGATGACGATCTTGTCGCCGCCGATCATCCGTACGATCGCCGGAGCATGACCGCTGGTCGTCGATGCCTCGGGAGTGCCGGCGGGCTTGCGTACGCTCGCGGTCGTCCACTTGCGCTGACCGGTGGCGATGTCGGTGGCGACCAAGTGCTTCACACCGTCCTTGTCCGCCTTGTCGTAGGAGAACAGCAGGCCGCCGAAGATTTGCCGGTCCTTGCCGCCGTCGAAGTCGGCGATGTTGTGCTCGACCGTCACACCCGCCGAACCTCCTTGCGCGGGGCGCACGTTCACCGTGGCCTTGGAGCCGTCGTGCACGGTACGCACCACCCACCCGTCGACGACGGTCTCCGTGGTGTCGGCGTCGCTGTCCTCGGGAAGCGCGGCCCTTCCCGCTTCACGACCGTTCTCGTCCAGTGCCAACCACACGGTGGCGCGTTTCGCGGTGCTCAACCCGTCGGACGCGGTCTTTTCGGTGTAGACGGCGTACAGCACCGGCTTGCCGGCCCACGTTCCGGCGACGATGCGGCCACGCAGGTTCACGGTCGCGCGGACCGCGCCGCTCTCGGCGTCGCGCAGTTCCACGGTGTTCCAGTCACCGACGATGGTGTCGGCACCGGGCGCGGGTGTCGATTTGGGCACGTTCGCGGCCAGTTCGGTACGCACGAGCGCCACCGTGTTGCCGACGATCCGCGGTTCGGCCGGCCCGGTGACCTTGCCCGTCGAGGTGTCGACCTTGGCGCCTTCCTTGCCACCGGCCACGGACCAGAGCGGCTTGTCGGTCAGACCCGGCAGCGCGGGCCCGGCGTACGCGGGGCCGTTGCGGATCGCCGAGCCGCCGCCCGGTGCGCCGTCCCCGGCAGTCGGGGCATCGCTGTTGGCGCCGGCCGGGCGGCGCTCGTCCGCGCTGTCCCCGTCGCCCGAACACCCGCCCAGGGTGAGCGTGAAGGCGACGGCACCGGCGAGGGCCACGTTCCTGGACATCAACCGCACGGCTTCTCCGAGTTCATCAAGGGCCGCGAAAGCACGCGAACAGAACAGGTGTCGGCACAGGACCGGCACGACAGTGAGAGGAGGAAGTGGGAGTGGCGCCGCACGCCGCGACGCCCCGTCCGCAGTCCCCACCGATGTGGAGCTTTCCACGATCGAGTGATGGAGAGACCGTTCATCGCGCCCATGACGTGTCTGTGACCTGGCGCGATGTGTCTTCCGCGACGGATCGAAACAGATGAGGCGCATAGCTGCGGCAGAATCGGTGCTCGCCTACGCGATGGGACGGGGACTCGAGCATGAGCGACACCACCGGTACGGGCAGTTCCGCGGACGCGGACGTCGCCGGGGACACGAGCGGTACGAACGCCGACGACGAAGGGTCCGCCCACGCCGCGGCCGTGGCGGCGGAACAGCACGTCGCCCGTCTGCTGCGGGAGGCCCAGAATCGCGCCGTCGCGCACGGCGCGGTCCCCGAGCCGCGCAAGGGCAGCGCCAAGCCCCGACGTCCCGGGTCGCTGCGTCATATCGCGGCGGTCGTCATCGAGTTACGCCTGTACGACCTGGCGGTGTCACCGACGGACGGTCCGGACCACAACCCGATCGACCAGGCTCTGAAGGGCAGGCCCGGCCGCGTCGCCAACGTCGACCTGGTGCTCGCCGTCGCCCGCGCCTGCCATCACATCGCCGGACAGGAGTTCGGTGACGCCCAGGCCCGGACCTACACAGCGGCGGCCCGGCAGGCCGACGCGCTCCGCAGGAGGGCGGAGATCGCGGCCAAGGCCCGCCCGCTCGACCCGGTCGGCAGCCCGCCGGAACGCCCGCTCGCGGGTGCGACGGCGGACGCGGTCACCGAGCCGGGCGCCGGCGGCGCCGAGGCACCGGACACTGCTTCGGGCGGATCGCCGGGTGCCTCGCCGGACGGATCGCCGGGTACATCGCCGGACGGTGGGTCGGCCACGTCGCCGGCAGCATCGTCCGAAGGCTCTCCGACCACCGCGTCGAGGCGACGTCAACCGCCCCGACTCACCGCTGTCGCCGCGTTGGCCGCCGTCGCGGCGGCATCCGCGGGGATCACGTGGTGGGCGACCTCGGGAGACTCGGACGCGCGGCCGTCGGATTCCGCCGACGCGCGGCCCATGGCCACACAGCACATCGACCCGGTTTCCGAGTCGGCGCCGACCGTGCTCAGTTGCCGCGACGGTGTCGTCGACGCCGGCATCATCGAATCCCCCGCGACGATCTTCGTCGACAGCCAGGCCACGATGGTCCTGCCCACTCTGGACTTCGACACCATGAACGGCTCGGCCCGCTACCTGAGTCACCAGGGCCGCAAGTACTACTGGGGCAGGGCCGGGTCCGACGACCACGACCCGCACTCCGGCGGCGTACGCCTGTTGTGGCGGCTCGACGGCGAAACCGCGTGGCACGAGTGCCGCAAGGCGCTTCCCACGGAGGAACGCGACTACGTGCGTACTCCGGCTGTTCCGACCGTCATCAACAACCGTGCCGTCACCGTCAAGATCTGCCTCTGGCGAGACGACCCGTACCTGGAGAACTGCACCCGAGAGCAGTAGCCCGGGTCGCGCGTGGGCAAGACACCTGTGCACACCGCCGCACAGGCATGGGGACCCTGGCGGCCGACCGGCGAACCGGAAATACCGAGCGGTCTCAGCGAGAGGTCGCCGAGTCGCGTACGCGCCGGCCCGTCCACGACCGCACTCGGGATCGCCGGTCGCCGCTCGGGGTTCGGTGTGCGTCCCCTGCGCGGAAACCGGACGCTCGCGACGCCCCGGCCGAAGAGCCCGGCCGGGCACCTGCCGTCGACCTCGGTCACAACGACATGCCGGCCGGCTCCCGGAGGGCACGCTTAGACTCGAAGGTGCGGCGTAGCACGGGGCTCGCCGGGCAAAGAACAAGGGTGGAACCGGATGGACTCCCAACCGGCCGACGGGTGGACGCAGAATGACGAATACCTCTGGTACACCTGCGACATCGTGGCCGATGTCGTCACCGGCCAGGCGCACCGCCGCCCGCTCGTAGCGAGCACGGCCCGGATCGAGGCGGGGGAACGCGTACTCGCGACCGGGCCGGGGGATCAGTTCAGGCTGCGCGCGGTGGGCAATGGCAGTTACCGCAGCACCGGCGTGGCCGCAATCGGCAAGCCGGGGTTCGTGGTGGGCGCGCTGGCCCTGAACGCCCTGGGCAACGCGGCGCGCCGCAAGCGTGCGCAGCAGGACACCGTCCCACGTTGGGTGCACGACGGCGGCGGCGAACTGACCATCACCCAACTGTCGGCGTACCTCGCTCATCCCCGCAATCCGCTGAGCCTCGGCTTCACCGGTCTCGACCAGATCGACCTGCCCGAGCCCGGCGTCTTCGAGGCCCGCTACCACGACATGTACGGCAAGGGCTACATGTGCGTGCGCGTCACCACCCCGTGGGCGTCGCTGATGTTCGCCCTGGCAGCCCTGGCGGCGTTCCCGGCACACCCCCGGCTCCTCGGCGGCACCTGGCTCCCTCCCGGTTTCGAGGCGCGCTGCGCCCACTTCGGCCGAGCGGTACGCCCCGTGCAGCAACTGGTGCTGACCCAGGGCCAGGGCTAGCGCCGTATCAGGCAACGTTCGCTCTGTGTTCGAGGCGGGAAACGGTCCTCAGCCATCGGCGAACGGGCAGTGATCAGGCACGGCGAGACCGCATGGAGCCGGACCGGCCGGCATGCCGGCCGCAACGCGTGGCCGACCAGCAGGTGGTCGACGAGTTCGCCTTGTCCTTCGAAGACGCGGGAGAACCGCTGCTGGATGCAAATACCGAACCTACCCACGCTTTTACCGGCGACCGGCACTACGACGTGTACGCGTAGCCGCTGACGTCCCGAGGCCGGCCGACATCCGATCCCCGGGAGGGTCGGGGATTTCGCCTGCGTTCGTCGCGCCTCGAAGGGCCCGCCGTCCCGCTCCTTCGGCGGCCACCGAAGGAGCGGGAGGAACCCGGCGCGGGAAGGAACCGGCGCGGGAGGATCAGTGCGTGTAGAGGTAGAACCAGCCCTGGGAACCCGACGTGCAGAAGAAGTTCGGGCCCCAGAGTTGAATGCCCGCCTGGCCGGCCGCGTTGCATTCGGCATACGTGGTGTAGACGCCACTCACATGGAACTCGCCGCCGGCGCTCGCGGAGGTCGCGGCGCAGATGGGGAACAGAACCGCCGCAACGACGGCGACAAGCAACCCGATGCGTTGTCTCACGTGCCAACTCCTTTTGCCTGGACGCGATCCGCCTGCTCGTCGGCTCGTGTCGGAGATGGTGCGATGCCACCCGCATACTACGGACGCAACACCGGAAAGGTCTAGACCAACCAAGGTCCAGACCTTCCGGGGTACGGCCCCGACCACGGCAACCCACCCGAGCGGAGCCGTTCTCGGCGTCACACGGACGATCGATCGGGCGAGGGAACGACCCTCGGTGTCCGTGCACCTGTGGTTCGGCGATCGCCCGCCTCGTCAGGCCGCCAGGTGTCGTGCCGGCAGGTTCCAACTGGAGTCGAATGGAGTCGAAGCCCAAGTGGGCACCCTCGCCGCGGAATTGCTCGGGGACGCCGGTCTGGCGCAGGGTCGGACGGGTACGTCCACCGCCCAGGTGGCTCCTCAAATCCTCGTGGTGTCCCGTGCTTTCGAAACGTGGACCCGCGCACCGACACGAACTCATCGCGACCCGCGGCGGCTCGCCCCGCCGGTTCCGCGACAGGCGGGCGTGGACGGTGACACCACGCTCAGCCCCACGGCAGGTGGGCGCGTACCTCGAAACCGCCGTCCGGGGTGGGGCCGCAGGCGAGGGTTCCGCCGGCCAGGGTGGCGCGTTCGGTCAAGCCGATCAGGCCCTGACCGGAGCCCGGCACGTGCGGCACCTCACCCGGCGGCGCCGGGTTTCGCACGCACACGGTCAGGCCCTCGCCGGGTGCGCCCGCGACCGTGACCGTGGTCTCGGCTCCGGGGGCGTGCTTGCGGGCGTTGGTCAGTGCCTCCTGGGCGATGCGGTAGGCGGTGCGGCCGACGGAGGCGGGTACGGTCGCCGCGTCGGTGACCTCGTGGGTCAGAGTGATCCTCATGCCGGCCTCGCGCGACTCGGCGACCAGACCGTCCAGCGCGGCGAGCGTCGGCTGGGGCCGGCCACCGGGGTCGTCGGCATCGCCCGTGCGCAGCACACCGATGATCTCCCTGAGATCCTGCAGGGCCTCGTGGGCGCTCTCCCGGATGACCCCGGCCGCGCGCGCGACCTGCTCGCGTGGCGCGTCCGGCCGGAACTCCAGCGCGCCGGCGTGCACGCTCAACAGGGTCAGCCGGTGCGCGAGGACGTCGTGCATCTCGCGGGCGATGGCCTCGCGGGCAAGGCGCTGCGCCTGCTCGGCCCGCAACCGCGCCTCCGCCTCGGCGCGGCGGGCCCGGTCCCGCAGGCTGAGCATGAGTTGCCGCTTGGCGCGTACGAACATGCCCCAGCCGATGACCGACAGAGTCAACAGCACGGCGAACACCACGACGCCGAGGTACGACAGATCGGGATCCGGGCGCAGCCGGTAGAACACCGGGACCAGCGCGAGTTGCAGACCGCCCACCCACGCCACGTACCGGAAGGGACGGTGCACCGTGAGGGTGAACAGCGCGATGAGGGCGGCGCCGCCCGCGGCGGTGGAGACAAGACCGACCGGGATCATGGCGACGGCCAGTCCCAATGGCCACCGGCGGCGAAACCAGACCGCGCCACAGGCCAGAACACCCAGTGCCAGGTCGGCGACCACGAGGCCGCGTGGCAGATCCGACTCCTGCAGAGCGTCGACGGCGGCGAGGCCGATACCGACGGCCACCAGGAAACCGCAGGTGTCGACGATCCAGTCGCGGGCCGTGCGGCGGGATCGACCGTGCCCGCTCCTGTCGGGATCGAGCTGGTCCACCACCGCGGATGGCAGCCACCACCGCCGCTCGCCGAACGCCCGTGGCTCCGGCACCGTCGTGTCATCTTTCATGGTCGACAAAAGTACGCAATGGTCCTGCGCACAACGGCTCGACCTCCCGAAGTCTCCGCCCGACGACATTCACGGCGAGACACGGTCCGGACCGTGCAAGCCCGGCCGGCGACGCACAGCGCCGAATGCCGTGTCCCGGAGGACCCTTCGCGCAAAGTCGCGCGAGCACGGCCGCACGCGGTCGGGGGTGGGTCCGCGGTGGTGGCGTGGCGCACCGAGCGCCGTTCTCTCGAACGGATGTGACGCTCTCGTTCGAGTGAATCTCTCGTCGGTGCCGGTGATGTCGATCCAGGCCCGGGCGCCCGGATGCGCACCGGCTCGAGGTGTTCGCAGAGGTTGTCCGGGCGCGTCTCCGCACGGGGAGTCGCCCGTTCGGTCACTTCTCCCCGTCGCCTCATCCATGTCACAGTTCCTCCGGTTTCTCTCGTCTCGTGAGAGCCGGTTCCCAAGTCCGGAGGGTGAACGGGGTCATGCGGGTGTTCGCGGCAAGTCGTGCCAGGGGCCTCGGGCGGCCGACGCCCCGGCCGTGGCGCGAGGGCCACCGGGTGAGCGCCGGCACGGCGAGCACGACCGGCCGTGGCTGTGGTCGCAGCCGGGCACGGCGGTTCCGGACCCGGCGAGGGGGGCAGTGGTGAGACCGGCACCGGCCGCACCCGAAGACGGCCTTTCGCCGCCGGAGATCGACGTCGTCCGCCACCTGCTGGGCATGGCGGTCAACGACTCGCCTGCCGATTTCCCGTATGGCGAAGGCCTTCCCACTTCGTACGCGGAGGTGCTCACCGACGCGTACGAGAGTGCGGGGCTGGGAAATTTCCCGCTTTCGGGCAGGCCCCCCGTCCGCGGGGCCTTCAGCACCGGGGTCGTGGCGCTGACCACGAAGGGCTATGTGGTCGGGCAACGGACCAGCGAGAACTACCGCCCCACACATCCCGTCCTGCAGGCGGAACCGATCGTGACGACGCCGCAGGCACTGCGTATCGCCAACGGGCAACGACCGGGACTCACCCCTCGGTTGTTCCACCACGAGGACGAGAAGCTGATCGTGACCAGCTTCGAGTTCGGGACACACCCGCGGAGGGACCGCGACCCGTCCGGCACCGTCGTTCGTCGACTGCTCCTCCAGGGACTGCCCCAGGCGTTGACCGACTTCACGACGATACGGATCCCGCGAGAGGTACGACGCCACCAGAACGTGGACTCGACCGTGGCCATGATCGACCGCGCGCGAACCGTGCGCCGCAGTCGCTTCAGCGAGGAACAACTGCGTGGGACGGCCACCTTCGGAATCGACGACGCCCTCCTGGACGACCTGGGCGATCGAGCCGCCGCGTTCACCCCGCGTACCCCCGGCATCCTGCACAACGACCTGCACTACGACAACATGCTGGTGCGGCCGGTGCCGCGAGACGGTCGGATGCCGAGCAGGGCGGTCTGCCTGCTGGACCTGCAGTTCGTGACCGAAGGCGACCCGGTACAGGACCTCGCGTGTGCCGCGGTCAAGCTCGACTGCACGAGGGACGAGGTCGCCGATCTGGCCGTCGGCTGGGCCCGTCGGCTGGATGCCGGCAGAACGTCCGGGATCGAGCACGACCTTCCCGCCGCCATGGCGGCGGTCTCCGCGACGCAGTCGACGGTGCTCATCCCCAACGTGATCAAGGCCGTGCGAGAGGCCGCCGAACGTGATCGGTCGAGTCTTGAACACACCCTCGACGAGGCCGCCCGAAAGATCCAGGCCTGCGTGGCACCGGCCATGGAGTACGGTCGCGACGCACGGGTCACCACCGCCTGGGTCCGCGACCGCCTCGGCGGCACGCTCCCCCGGAACCCCGCGATGATCCCGGTCGTGGGATTTTGGCCGGTCACCAGTCCACACCGTGCGTCGCCGGCGCCCGTCCTGCCCGGTTCAACGGAACACGCTTCCCACACCCCTCGACTCGCCCCGGAGCAGCGAGCGCGGAACACCCGAAGCGACCCCATCTCGGGGTGGCAGGCGTAACCGACGTCTTCATCGCGGCGGACGCCGACGGCTCTCCACCCGAGGAGGTCGGGGGCGCCGCGTCCGGGCCCGTCGCGGAAATGTATTGCGTGGGGTACGCGTTCCACAGCGCCGGGCGCGAGCGTGGTCTGCCCGAGGGGTGCGGAGCCGCCGATGAGCGATCGCCATCATCGAAGAACGCACGGGAATTCGGCTGTCCCGACTGTCCGAAAGCACCTGCCCCGACCGCTGCGTGAGCTCCGTTCACCGGCCTGGATAGGGTGGCCGGCGAGGCACGGCGATGAAGCCGTAGGACCACCGGCATCACGTCACCCGGACCGACGGGCGCGCAGCCGACGACAGTAGGAGCAAACATGACTGCGATTGGCCGTGTCGTGGGACGCGAAGTCATCGACAGCAGGGGCAACCCCACGGTGGAGGTCGACGTCCTGCTGGAGGACGGTTCGCTGGGCCGTGCGGCTGTTCCCTCCGGTGCCTCCACCGGCGCGAACGAAGCCGTCGAACTCCGCGACGGCGACGAGGCCCGGTTCCACGGCAAGGGTGTACGCCAAGCCGTCGACGCGGTCAACGGTGCCATCGCCGAAGCACTTGTCGGGCTCGAGGCCGAGGACCAGGCCTTGGTCGACGAGGCCATGATCGCCCTCGACGGCACGCCCAACAAGGGCAGGTTCGGAGCCAACGCGATCCTCGGTGCGTCGTTGGCGACCGTGAAGGCCGCCGCCGCCGCGCATCGGCTGCCGCTGTACCGCTATGTCGGAGGCGCCGGCGCACGGCTGCTGCCGGTGCCGATGATGAACATCATCAACGGTGGCGCGCACGCCAACAACGCGCTGGACTTCCAGGAGTTCATGATCGCCCCGATCGGCGCGGAGAACTTCTTCGACGCGGTGCGGATGGGCTCCGAGGTCTTCCACACCCTGCGCAAGTCCCTGTCCGACGCCGGTCACAGCACCGGGGTGGGCGACGAAGGCGGCTTCGCCCCCTCGCTGAGCACCGCGGACGAGGCGCTGCAGTTCGTCGTGGACGCCATCGAGAAGTCCGGCTACACGCCCGGGGATGACATCACGCTGGTGATGGACCCGGCCTCTTCGGAGTTCTTCCGGGACAACGTCTACGACTATGCCGGGGAGGGCGTCAAGCGCTCCATCGAGGAACACGCCGAGTACCTCGCCGGTCTGGTCTCCCGCTACCCGATCGCCTCGATCGAGGACCCGATGGCGGAGGACGACCTCAAGGGCTGGAAGCTGCTCATGGACGTGCTGGGCAGCAAGTGCCAGCTCACCGGTGACGATGTCTTCTGCACCAACGTCGACCGGCTCCGCGACGGCATCCGTGACGGGGTGGCCAACTCCATCCTGGTCAAGGTCAACCAGATCGGCTCCCTCACCGAGACGCTGACCACCGTCGACGCCGCGCACAAGGCCGGCTACACGGTGGTGATGTCGCACCGTTCCGGCGAGACCGAGGACACCACGATCGCCGACCTCGCCGTGGCCACCGGCTGCGGCCAGATCAAAACCGGTTCGCTGTCGCGTTCGGACCGCACGGCCAAGTACAACCAGCTGATCCGGATCGAGGAGGAACTCGGCTCCCAGGCCCGGTACGCCGGCCGTTCTGCGCTGTACGTGCGCGGCTGACGATTCCTCGAACAACGCCCCACGTGGCCCGGCCGCCGGTCGCACCGGTGGCCGGGCGGTGAAGACCGGTCACCCCCTTGGGGCGTGGCGGGCGAGCGAGGCGCGGATGGCGTTCGCGCGTGGGCCCTCCCACCAGGGCACGGTCTTGACCAGGACCGGAGGGGTGCCACTCATCAGCACGAGCGCGCGACCGCGCGGCAGCGCGGCGAGGTCGGCGATGTCGAGTACCGATTCCGGGCGGGATGCCCGGGTGGTCGACTGGGTCCACAGAGCCGGGGACGTACTCGACGTACTGGTGGTGGCCGGCTCGAACATGCCCGCCGCGGCGGAGAGTTCGCCGAGGAGGCGGGTATCGGCGACGCCGCCGCCGTAGACCCGGACGTTCGCCGCGCCCCACAGCTTGGCCATGCCGTGCTCACCCCAGACCGCCACGCCCTGTGCCCAGGACTGGAGGATCGTCATCATCAGGATGCCACGCGACCCGTAGTGGCTGTACATGGTGGGGAGTTCCTTCCAGGGGCAGACGTTCGCCGCCTCGTCCAGGACGAACACCGCGGGCACCGGCAGTCGGCCGCCGGGACTCTCGATCGCCACGCCCTCCGACGCGTAGGCGATCGCCGTGGTCAGCGCCAGGACCAGTGGGGCGGCCATCTTGTTCGTTTCCTCGGACAGCAGGTAGATGGTGCCGCCCACGGTCGACGCGAAGGCGTTGTGCGAGAACTGTGGGCGCGAGGCGTCCTCGTTCGGCGTCACCCATTGGGTGACCTCGGCCGCGGACAGGAACGACGCCATTTGCAGAGCCGTGCCGTACACGCCCGCGCGTTGCGCGGATGGAGCCTGATGGACACTTTCGACGGCGTTCGCCACCGTGTGGTGGCCGTGGTGGCGCAGGATCCGGCTGGGCGTGTCGTCGTTGGGGCGGGTCAGCCACCCGTACACGTCGGTGATGGGCCGGTCGTCGATCGAGGCGGCGAGCATGAGGTGGCCGAAGAGATCCTGTCCGGCGGGTTCGAAGTAGCCGTCGCTGCGGACGTGCGAGCCCCGATTGACGCTCGCGAAGATGGAGGCGAGGACGACCGCCTTCACCACGTTGTCGCCGATGAAGGTCAGGGGGTTCCACCACCATGACGCCGGTTCCCCGGCCTGTCCTTGCGGGTCGAACACCCAGACCGGGCCACCGCGGGCCCGTACGCCCCGGGTCGCGTCCAGGATGTCGCGCTTGTTCGAGGTGACGACCACGCTCCCGGGCGCGGCGACGACGGCGGGGATCGCCCTGGTGGCGGTCTTGCCCGTGCGCGGTCCCCAGATGTCGACGTGCATGTCCTCCCACGATCCCCACAGTTCCCGGTTGCCGCGCACCGTACGTCCCACGAGCAGGCCGGGGCCGGCATCGCGGGCCACGCCCATGCGCAGCGCCCTCGCGCGGGCGGCACGTCCCGTCGTGTGCCGCAGGTCGCCGGCTCGCGCCAGGTACCGGGCGGCGCGATCGACCCTCGGCCGGTCGGCCCGAGCGCGGATCAGGGCGGTCGCACCCGCGCCCAGCAGACCCAACTCCCCCACGGCGACGAGCGTCGCCGGTACGCCGGGCCATGAGTAGGTGCCGGCGAGCCACTCGAGGACGAACCTCGGGGGGAAGGCGGCGGGACGCGGCCGGGTGCCGTCCGCCCACGTGATGACGAATGCCGCCGACCAGAGCCAGCAGCAGACCAGCAGGGCGGCTGCCGGCAGCGCGGCCAGCATGATCATCTCGGTGTGCGGCGAGGGGCCACGTCTGGTGGTGGTAGCGCTCATTGCGGAGTGATCCGATCGGTGAAGCGGCTGACGGCGCCCGGACGCGCGGCAGCACGGGAAGTCGGTGCACGATGGCTTCGCCCGCACGCCGGCACGAAGGCCCCTCGACCGCGAGGGAGGCGGCGAGCGCGTCGTGTCGAGCGGGCGGAAGTCGACAAGGAAGGCGGCTACGCGTCGAAGCGACGACAGCTGTGGCTACGGCTACGGCGACAGCGCGTAGCGGATACGAGAAAACGACACCAGGGCCGGGAACGCCGAGGCCGATCCTCCGCGCCCGCGCCCGATCCGGGCCTGCCCGCCACCGTCGTCACCAGCCCGTCGCGTTCTCGATGGTGGTCAGGGTGAGCCGGTTGCCGACCCGCAGATAGTGGCGCATCGAGGGAAGCGCGGGACTGTACACGTGGACCGAGATCGCGTGTTCGACATCGGAACGGTTGCGTACGTCGTGCACGTGCGATGCGCCGAAGGCCCGCCCTCGGCCCGCGCGCAGAAGCCGCGCTTCCGGTTGCCGGGGCTCCAACTCGACCGCGCCTCCCACAACGATGGGCAGGCTCCGTACCCGCAGGACCTGCTCGGTGAGTTCACCACGCGCCACCGCGAACGCGCCCCGTGCCCCGCCGTGGTCGTGAAAGCCGGTCGAGGAACCCGGTGGCCATCCGATCAACCACGCCTCGCCACCGCCCGGCACAGGGAGCCGCGACCAGGTGCGTTGCTCGGGGTCCAACCGCAGGGTGGAGACAAGTTCCCGGTCTCTCACCGCGGTCAGCACGAAATCCAGGGACGATCGCGTCGACGGATGCGATGGAGCCGCGGCGGCCACGGCGGCCGAGGTCTGCGAGCCCAACCCGTCGACGTCGGGTCCGGGTAGTCCGGGAAGTCCGGACGATCGGGGCGTGAAGCTGTCGGAGGCAACGGAGTCTGTACGCATGCAACGTCCTCGAAAGGGGTGCTGCGCGCTGTTGCTGCCGCATGCCCTCCACCCTTCCGCCCACGCACACGCGTCGCGTGTCGGGGTCGGGCGTGGGCGGACGTCTCGTCGCACCGAAGGGCGGCCCGGATACCGGGTCGGCCGGACGGCGTCAGGAGGTGCGTGAGGGCACGTCGCTTGCACTTCGCGGCGAGGCGAATCCTCGTTGCGGATCGTTCGGTCCAGGCAATGGACCGCGGCGAGATGCGAAGTGCGCGCGTCGGCAAGTGGGGCGCGCGAAAGGGCCGGGGCTCAGGTCAGCGCGAAGCGCGACACAGACACCCGGCGTACCTGAGAAGATCCAGGTGGATGCGCCCAACGAGGATTTCGTGACTGCTCACGCTCACGGACACAATCACGCAGGTTCAGCACAGTCAAATCGGCTTGCTCCAACTGCCTGCCTTCGAAGCAGAGTTGGCGATTTCCGGCTGCTCCGCGGCAGGCGAGTCCGCATGCAGGCCCACTCGTCCTCCTCCTGAGGGCGACCGACTCGCTCCCTGCGACGGGCCCGCCCGCCGGGGCCGGCCGCAGCCGCGCGAGCCGGGGAATCTGTCGCTCACCCACATCGGTGTGCGTGGTGTTTGTTTTGTACTGAGCGATCCAATATGGTGTCGGCACGTGCTCGTGCGGCACGAACCCTGTTGTGGCAGGTGCCTACTTCGGCACGTGCCTTTTCGAAGGAAGGTTGGGCCATGAGCGAGACCAGGGCAGTCGTCGAGGAGTTCTTCCGTCGCGCCGGGGCCGGTGACTTCGCGCGGATGCCGGAGTTGTTCGCCGAGGAGGTCGACTGGGACGTCTACGGCGCCGAGGAGGTGCCATGGATCGGTCGTCGCACCACGCGGGCCGAGGTCGCCGACTTCTTCGACATCCTTCCCCGGCACCTCAAGGCCGAGGAGTTCGCCATCCACCAGGTCGTCGTGGACGGCGAGGACGCGGTCGCCCTCGGCTACATGCGACAGGTGGTCGTGACCACCGGCGACCTGTTCGTCTCCCCGTTCGCCTTCCGCTTCACGGTGCAAAACGGCCTGATCACTCGCTACGTCACCTACGAGGACAGTCTGAACCTGGCCCGCGCGTTCGGCGTGGTCTGACCGGCCGGGCCGCATCCGGCCGGGGATCGGTGCGGGATCACCGGCGCGGGCCGTCAAACCCGGGCCCGCGTCGCGCGGCGGCTTTCAGCGCCACAGCCAGGCGGCCACTCCGGATACGGCGATGAGCAGGCACACGCCGAGGTTGACGACCTTGTAGGTCAGGAACACCGCGACGAACTCGCGGATCGTCGCGCTGGGGCGGAAGTACGAAGCCGTCGGCGCGCCGACCACTTGGCCGCGCACCCCGGTGCGGCGCGCGAGCAGGGCGGCGCGGAAGGCGTGGAAGTTGTTGGTGACGATGACGCACCGGTAACCGGGGTCGGCGGCCGTCATGATCGCCTTGCTGAAAAGCAGGTTCTCCTCGGTGTTCCGCGAACGGTCCTCGCGCACGATGCGTTCCGCGGGGAACCCGCCTGCGACCAGGTAGTCGGCCATCGCGTGTGACTCCGGTAGGTCCTCGTCGGGGCCCCGGCCGCCCGACGTGATGAGCACGGGCTGGTTCCCGCGTGCGACTTGGGCCTCGAAGAGGGTTCGCGCGCGATCGAGCCGACTGGCCAGCAGGGGTGGCACCTTCTCGCCGCCGACGAGGCCGGAGCCGAGTACGACCACGAAGTCGACCGAGCGGCGCACCCGCAATCGCTCGTAGAGGAAGGCGTATCCGACGAAGCACAGAAGCAGGAAGGACACGTAGCCGACCACCAGAACGACGGTGCCCGAGACCACGATCAGCGTACGCGAGCGGGTGACCGTGGCCGTCACGAGAAGTGCGATCACGGCGACGATGGCCAGCCCCGTCAACAGCGAGAGCAGGTTGGCGGGACGGACGCCCTCCCGGCGCACCATCGTCACGCCGTTGGACACCAGCGCGCCGGCGAGCACGAGCACACCCACGGCCGGAGCGAGCAGGAGGAGCACGGTCAGCACCGCCACGAGCGGCCGTGGTATCCGGCTCAATTCACCGATCAGCCCGACGATGAGGGCGACGAGGGCCAGGCCGAGATACACGGCGTTGCCGAACCGGCGGCGGTCCCTCAGGACTCCGACGAGGAAGAGCACAAAGAACAGCGCGGCAAAGGCGTAGGCGAACACCGCCGAATCCTATGCAGCGCGACCCACCCCGCTCGCAGGGCACACCCGGGGCGCCGACCGGCGACGGCAACCGGCCGACCGTCACGTCCACCAATCCGGGAGGCGGGTCCCTGCGGCCCCACCCTCCCGGGCCCGCGGAGCGCCGGGCGAAGGCGACGAGCCTTCCTCCGATATCGGTCGGATCACAGTGCCGGGACCGAGGGCTCGGCACCTCCCCGTCGGCCCGCGCTGCCCGCGCGGTCACGCCCCCGGGATCGGGAAGATCATGCAGCTACTCGTCGCGTGCGCGAGGAGACGGTCGTTCGCGTCCAACAGCTCGGCCTCCGCGAGCGCGGTGCGCCGGCCTTGGCTGCGCACCCGGCCCACGGCGCGAATCCGGCCGGTGTCGAAGGTGATCGGACGCAGGAACTTCGTGGACAGGTCGAGCGAGGTGTACGCCATGCCCGCGGGCAGCGTCGTGTGCACCGCGCAACCGGCCGCCGAGTCCAGCAGGGTCGCGTACACGCCGCCGTGCACGCTCCCGATCGGGTTGTAGTGCTCCTCGCCCGGCGTCATGGAGAACACGGCGCGCCCGTGCTCGACCTCATCGAGGGTGAAGTCGAGGGTGGCGGCTATCGGCGGCCCCGGATACCTGCCGGCGATCATCGCCTTGAGGAAATCGAGGCCGGCCATGGAGGCGGCGGCGCCTGCCGTGATCGCCGGGTCGTCCCACGTATACGTCCGCGACCTGCCCATGCCCGTCCTCCGTTTCCTTCCCGGCCGTGCCGTGGCGCGACGGGCTGTCCTGTGCCGTGACCGGCGCCGCGGCCGGCACCGACTGACTGCGGTTTCCGAAGTCAGGTGTCACACTACTCCCATGGACCTGGAGTGGCTGGACATCGACCCCGCGCAGTGCCCGGTCCGGCGCACGCTCGACCTGGTGGGAGAGAAGTGGTCGCTGTTGATCCTGCGGGACGCCGTCAACGGTGTGCGCAGGTTCGACGACTTCCGACGCCACGTCGGCTTGTCGGAGGCCGTGCTCACCGACCGACTGCGCAAACTGGTCGCCGGTGGTGTGCTCGCGACCCGGCCCTACCGCGAGCCCGGAGCGCGCACGCGCAACGAGTACCGGGTCACCGCCAAGGGCTGGGACCTGTGGCCGGTGCTGCTGGCCCTCAAGGAGTTCGGCGAGAAGCACTGGGCCGATCCGGCGGGGCCGATGCTCGACGTAGGGCACCGCGACTGCGGAGCGCCGGTCCGCGTCGTCGTCGAATGCGCCGAGGGGCACCCGCATCTGACGCATCGTGATGTGACGGCACGACCGGGACCGGCCGCCCGTCCGCTCACCAGACCCACCCGCTGAGCGCCCGTCCGCACCCTCCACCGACGCACCACACGCTTCCCCACGCAGGGCGGCTCGCCGGAACAGCCCCGAGGGGGAACCCACCTCGGCCGAGTCACGCTGTCGAGTCCCCGACCCGATGCGGGGGCTGCTCGGAGTCGTCCCCCGCGATCGCGCCCGGTTCACCTGTCGCCGAAGGCGGCCAGGAGGTCGTCCTCGGACGGCGCGGCGGTCGGCGGCGCGGGGGTGGTCGGTAGTTCGGTCCAGATGGTCTTGCCGGTGCGGTGGTAGCGGCTGCCCCAGCGGGCGGTGAGCTGGGCGACGAGGAACAGGCCGCGCCCGCCCTCGTCGGTGTCGCGGGCTCGGCGCAGCCGGGGTTGGGTGTTGCTGGGGTCGGAGACCTCGCACACCAGCATGCCGTCGTGGATGAGCCGCACACCGACGGGCCCGCCCGCGTACCGGATGGCGTTGGTGACCAACTCGCTGACGACGAGTTCGCAGGTGTACGCGAGTTCCCCGAGGCCCCAGTCCGCGAGCTTGCTCGTGACCAACTCCCGGGCGCGGGAGACCTGGGCGAGGTCGGCCGGCAGTTCCCAGCGGGCCACCGCGTCGTCGGGGACGCCGCGAGTACGCGCGAGCAGCAACGCGACGTCGTCGTCACGCCGCGGATCGAGGCGGGCCAGCACGGCGGCGCCGATGGCCTCCAGCGGCCGGTCCCGGTTCTCGGCCGCGACCGCCGCGAATTCGTCCAGACTCGCGGAGGGGTCGGTGTCCCGTCGCTCGACGAGCCCGTCGGTGTAGAAGGCGAGCAGCGAGTCGGGCGGCAGCTCGATCTCGACGGCCTCGAACGGCAGTCCACCGACGCCGAGCGGAGGCCCCGGCGGCACCTCGGCGAACCGCGGGTCCATGCCTGGGCGCATCACCAGCGGCGGCGGGTGTCCGGCACTGGCGATGGCGAGGGTACGGCCGATCGGATCGTAGACCGCGTACTGGAACGTGGCGCCGAGTGCGGCGAGTTCCGCGGTCGCGTCGTCGGGATCGTGCTCGGGCCAGTAGCTGAGCACCAGGTCGTCCAGGTGTCCGATCAGCTCGTCGGGCTCCAGATCCAGGTCGGCGAGGGTCTGCACGGCGGTACGCAGGCGCCCCATCGCGGCGGTTGCGCCCAGCCCGTGGCCGACGACGTCCCCGACCACGAACGCGGTGCGCATCGAGGACAGCGGGATCACGTCGAACCAGTCGCCGCCCACCCCCGCGTCACCCTCGGCGGGACGGTAGGTGCCGGCGGTTTCCGCGGCCGCGGTGCGGTTGACCAGCCGGGGCAGCAACGATCGCTGCAGGGCCACGGCGGTGCGGTGCTCGCGCGTGTAGCGGCGCGCGTTGTCCACGCTGAGCGCGGCGCGCGAGGCGATCTCCGCGAGCAGGGTCGCGTCGCGGTCGTCGAAGGCGGGTCGGTCGCCGGTGCGCCAGACGGTGATACTGCCCAGGATCAGCCCGCGGACCAGCAGCGTGGCGACCATGGACGAGGACGCCACCGCCGGAATGATCGTGTCCAGCGTCTCCGGATCCAGGTTGAGGGACGCGCGCAGTTGTGCCATGTCGGTGGCGCGGACCGGGACGCCCTCGGCGAGCGGACCGAGCATCGGGCTTTCCGGAAACTGCGGCAGTCGGTCGCCGACGCCCAGCATCGGGGCGGGCCAGCGGGTGCCCGGCCGGGCGGCGACCGCGACCCGCAGCAGGGCGAGCTGATTTTCACCGGTCGGGCGGGGCTCGTCCCCGTGCAGGACGGGCTCGGTCAGATCCACGGAGGCCAGGTCCGCGAAGTCCGGCACCAGCACGTCGACGAACGCCCGGGCCGCCGCGTCCAGGTCCAGGCTCGCGCCGATGTCGACCGCCGCCGTGTGCGCCAACTCGTGGTGTTCGCGGGCCCGAGCCTCCGGGTCCCGCGCATCGCCGGCGGCGCGCCGAACCGGCAGCAGCAGGACCAGTCGGGCGCTGGGGACGAGGTTCGACCTGTCCGGGCCGTGGTCGGAGAGCGGCGTCGTCAGGGAACGAGCGTGCACCGGCCCCAGGGCGCCCGGGATCGTCACCCGCGCGCCCGGCCCGCGCCCGGGCACCGCGCGCAGCGCCGCGGCAGCGGCCGGCGGCAACGGATCACCCAACTGTCTCCGCGCGGACGGGCTGCACATGAGGACGTTGCCGTCCGCGTCCAACAGCACCGCCGCGAGGTCAGGGGGGATCCCCTCGTCCGCTTCGACGGCACGCGACGCCCGCATCCTCGGCCCGCCCTGCCTCCCCGAGCCACGGAATCCTTCGTGACGTTCCATTCTCACGCCACCCGACCATCGCCTGCCACCAGAGCCCCGGACCCGCCCGCCCCACCCCGCCTCGGCCGTGCGGGCTCCCGGCCGCCGGGCGCGTCGTTCGATGCCGCCGATGCCGCTGCGCGAGGCGGCGTTCGGCGTCGAGGACGGTGAACGGGCCCGCCGCAGGGGCCGAAGGCGGCGTGCCGTGGCGTCGGCCGAGCCCTGTCGCCCCGATCACGAAACCGTCCGCCGTCGACTGCGGGAACGGCGGTGACGCCCGACGGCGGGCCCCGGACGCCGGACCTACTTGCCGTCCTTGTCGGGATCCGCGGCGAGGGTGATCACGCCCAGATAGCCGTCGCCGTCCTGGACGACCTTGAGGAGCATGGTGGGCTTGTAAATGTTGTCGCCATCGTTGAACGTGTCCCGGCCGGTGTGCTTGGCATACGGCTGTTCGGCGAAGACGGCACTGTTGAGCGCCTCGTCCATCATCAGCTGGGTGGTGAGTGTGCGTGCGTTGTCGACGTGCACCATGGCGTGGACGTGGACGGTACGGCCCCGGTACCAGCCGGGCCAGATGGTGGTGAACTGCACAATCCCCTGGTTGTCGGTCACCTGAGCGCCGCGCAGGTAGCGCTTGTCGTCCTGCGGCGTGAGGTCCCCCTGTGCCCCGCCACCGCCTGCGCCCCCGCCCGGCGCTCCCGAGGGGGGTGCGCCGCCGGGCGCTCCGGACGGGGGCGGGCCACCACCCGGACCGCCGCTCCCCCCGCTCCCCCCGCTCCCGCCGCTGGGACCGCCTCCGCCGCCGCCCCCGCCGGAGAGGCTTTCGGCCCCGGAGTAGAGACCGGCCGCGTCGCAGTGCCAGATCTCCACCACCGCGTTCGGGATCGCTTGGCACGTCTCACTGTCCTGGACCCGGACGGCCAGCCGCAGCCGGGCGCCCGCGCGGTCCTCGCGGATGTCGCTGCGGATCTTGTCGGCGTCGAAGTAGTACGGGCCCTGGGTGGTCTGCGGGGTCAGAGCGCAGGTGCCCGCCCCCTCGAACAGTTTCGCGATGTCCTGGGTGCTGCCGGTCTGGGGCGAGACCGTGGCAGTGGCGCCCGTCGTCGTGGTGGCCTGGGCGCTGCCGCCGTTCTTTGCTCCCGAGCAGGCGCTGAGGAGCGCGCCCAGGCCGATGCTGCCGATGCCCGCCAGCGCGGTGCGCCGACTGACGCGTTGACCTTCGTGGTGGTCATGGCTCATGGTCCGTCGACTCCTTCCGAGTCACTCTCGGTCATCGGCAGCGTAGGAACGCAGCATGAGAGCCGTCTGTGAGCCGGATGAGAAACGGATCGTCCGTCGGCGAGCCCTTCGCCGATCCCGACCTCGCCGCGCCCGCCCCGCACACCACGCGTGCGAGCGGACACCGCAACGGGCCACCGTCGCCGTCCTTGTAGGCGAGGCACCCGAACCGCACGCGCGGCCGGGTCCGCCGCCGGCGGGACCGGGCGGTTCGACGCACACTCGAATGGTGGAGATCATGTCGGCGCGCGGCTACCTCATCCTCCCCGACCTCGGGGATGTCGAGGTCACCCTCGACCTGTTCGACTGGCCGATCAACGGCGAGACCCTCGCGCGTACGTGGAGCGCGGTCATCGACAACGGCCCCGTCCTGGAGCCCGACACCGAGGGCTTCCTGCGCCTGGACACCGAGCCCGCCGGAATCGGACACCCGTTCGTCGTCATCGCCGCCGGGCACCACGTGACACGAATCAGCGGACGCAGGACCGTGTGACCGGGGCCGCCCCCTCCCGGACCGGGTCGCCCGACCGGATCTGAGTATCCGTACTCTGCCGGGTGCTCGCGTAGGCCGGAAAACTGGCGCCATGGACGAAGGACCACGAAAAGCAGTGCCCACGTTCCTGGCGACCCCGGTCCTGGCCGCGATCGCGGCGGCGGCATGGGCCGCATGGCTGGGCTGGGATCAGCACCGCGACGTGCATCCCGACGGTTCGACGACCGGCCCCTACCAGGCCTGGCAGGTGGTCGGGCTCGTACTGACCCTGTTCGCGGCGGTCTGCCGGGCGGCCTCCCGCGGCCATGTCGCGGCGGCGACGATCGGCACCACCACGGGCCTGACCCTCGCCGCCTATCTCGACTGGTCGGACGACTCGAGCGGACTGTACATGGTGGGCGTGACCATGGTCGGACTCGCGAGCGTGGGCGCGACGGGCATCCTCTCCCACCTGGTCGCCTCCGCGAGGCACCAAGCGGGAAGCCGCCGACCGAGGCACTGACCCTTCCCCACGCCGCCGCCCCGACGCCCGCCGGCCCCATTCACGAGGCGGGCGACGCGGGGCCTCGGACCGGGCATCCCGGTCGGGCGTCTCCTCCCCCTCGGTCGGGAGGAGACGCCCACCCACCGCCGGCGATCCCCCGGAGCCCCCGAAGGGGAGGAACCGCCCGCGCCCCACGCCTGCCCCGCCCGCGGCGACCCGCGCCCACCCGAACGGGTGAACCACTTCGCCGCGGCGCGTGTCCACCGACGGCCGGCCGGGTTCCCGCACCGAGCAGCGGCACTTCCGCCGCGTCCGGGTCCTCCCTCGGGCGCGGCAGACGGCCGGCCCGGCGCCACTTCCCGTCCCCGGACACGGAGCGGAGTCGAGCGCGATCTCCCCGACGAGTTCGGGAACGACGGCATCGCAGGTTGTCCGTAAGGGAGTTCGGGCGGCCTCGCGAGCGCTCTCAGGACATGAACCCCAGGACTCCGCGGCCCTCGCTCGCCCGTGCCGCGTTCAGCCATTCCGCGCAGTCCTCGATGGCCTCGCGCACCTCCCCGTCGAGTGCGGCCAGTTGCTCGCCAGTGGCGGCGGCGTACTGTTCCAGCGCCTTGGCGCAGTCCGCCGGCGACCAGACTCCGTGCCCCGGAAGGTCGGTGTACGGGAGCGGCGAGGGAAGTCCGTAGCCGAACTCCGAGACCCGAACGGCGTCCACGCCGAGCGACGCGAGCCCTTCGTCGACGCGCTCGAGCCACCCGAACCGGAACGGCGAGAAGTTGTTGCTGTAGATCCGCCGCCCGTGGAAGGCGCAGATCATCCGGTACGCGTAGCCGTACTGGAACGCGTGCCCGTCCGCGAACGGCCCGCCGTCCACCACCGCGGTCAGCGCCTCGTACAGCGTCGGCGCGCCGGCCGCGATCTCGCTCGAGAAATAGTCGTCGTCCCGGGCCATCTCCTGCTTGAAGCGTCCGCCGATGGCCCGGCGCACGCGTACGTCCCCCGACCCCACCACCGCACGCACGGCCTCGGGGTCCGCAATGAACAAAGACAGCGAAAGACTCATGCCGCCAAACCTATCGACCTCGCCCGACACGGCCGCGCCCCTGTGCGGTCGCGAACGGCGCACCCCGAACGCCCGCGTGGACAAGCGGACATGGCCCCGCCTGTCCGGGGTGGGCACGGGACTCGGCGTCTGCGCGGACGGCGTGGGAGGTGGTGGCGCGCCCGTGTCGACTCGGGCTTCCGGGGAAGGCGTCGACGGTGAGCACCCACGACCCGTCCCGGGATGGCCTGTCTCGGTCCGATTCACGATTCGGCCTCAGGTTGGTCCTGGTCGCGGGCGCCTTCCTGGTCGGGGTTGTGCCTTTCACGCTCTTGGCGCTGCTGGTGCGCAACTCCTGGTCGCCATTGCAGGCGTTGGACGTCGACATCGCTCGGACGATGGAGGCGTGGATGTCGGCGCGACCGCGTTGGCGCCGACTGGCGCACACGCTCAGCGACTGGGTCTGGGACCCTTTCGCCTTTCGAATTCTGGTGCTTGTGCTCTGTGTGTGGTTGTGGCGGCGCGGTGCCCGCCGGCTCGTCCTGTGGGCGGTCACGGCGATGGTGATCGCGGCGGCGCTCAGCGGCCTGACCAAGGTGGTGATCGCGCGTGCCCGCCCCGAGGACGCCGTCACGAGCGCCCCGGGCGGATCGTTTCCCTCCGGGCATACGTTGACCGCGACCGTCGGCGCGGGCGTGCTGTTGCTGATCCTGCTGCCCGTCGTTCCCCGTCGGTCCCGCCCGGTGGTGTGGTGCGCGACAGTCGTCTCGGCGTTCGGGGTCGGGTGCACCCGTGTGGCCCTGGGCGCTCACTACCTCTCCGATGTGGTCGGCGGCTGGATCCTGGGCATCGCCGTCTTGGCCGCCACCTCCGGCGCCTTCGCGTGGTGGCGGCACGACACCGGCCCGCCGGCCCCGGACACGGACGCCGGACTCGAACCGGGAATCCACTCGGCGAAACCCGGGCACTGACGACCGAACGTGGCATCGTGACCGCGCATCGGGAGCGCCGACGAGACGGGGACGGCGGACAACGGGGACGACGGACAACGGGGACGACGGCCCCGGGGGGGGGGGGGGGGGGGGGGGGGGGGGGGGGGGGGGGGGGGGGGGGGGGGGGGGGGGGGGGGGGGGGGGGGGGGGGGGGGGGGGGGGGGG